>DASYCR010000257.1:0-4577 GCA_036500095.1 Polyangiaceae bacterium | reverse complement strand
GCTGGGAACCTTTGAGCGGCTCGGCCGACGCTGCGGGAGGTGGAACTCCGCCGTCGTCGGCGGGGACGAAATCCGGGTTCGTTCCTTCTGCCAGGTGATGGGGCAGGACGAGCGCCGCATGGCCGGGTTCGACCGTCGCATAGTGAGCGGAGCAACCGGCGAAGATCGCAACCACGACGAGCGCTCGCATCGACCGCGACGCTAGCACCTCTGTCGCAAACTGCTCAGCCAAGGTCGCTTGCGATCGCCAACTGCCAGGCCGCTGCATCGCCGTTCATCGCCTGCCAGAGTTCGTCGAGTTCGCGCGGCAGCGGGGCAGCGACGCGGAGCGCCGAGGTGCCCTCACCGAGTTCGACCCACGCCGAATGAAGCGCGATGCGTTCAATTGAGGAGACGGCGCCGCTCGGCCTGGGAAAGCGTGTCGGGCCGCCATAGGTACGATCACCGAGTAGCGGGAGGCCGTGGGCGGCAGCGTGGACGCGTAATTGGTGGGTTCGTCCCGTCTGCGGCTCCAGGGCCAAGAGCACGACTGGCCAATTTTCGCCTGGAAATGTAGCTCGAGCAATCACCGCAAAGCGCGTCTCGGCAGACTCGGGACGCGCGCCTCGAATCGAACGCCGCGGGCCGCGGGCTCGTCCGATGCTCTCCGTCCAACAGCCGGCCTGTTCGCTCGTTTGGCCCGAGGCGAGCGCAACGTAGCGCCTGCGCCACAGCCCCTGCTCGCGGAGGCGCGCAACCCGACGGCGCGCATCCGTCGTCACGCTGAGCGTCACGACGCCACTCACGCCGACATCCAAGCGCGAATGCGCGTGAAGTCGATCTAGCCGAAGCCCGAGCAGAGTCGCCGCCTGCGCGAGCACGCTGTCGTCATGCTGGGCGTCCGGTTCGGTTGGCACGCCGATCGGCTTGTCAACGAAGACGAGACCGTCGCGCTCCCCGAGAAGGCGCGCTTGCGGCCTCGCCCCTCCGGCCGCCATCAACCCGATTTGACCGACAAGCCTGCGGTCGTTCGCTGCACGAGCTCGACCAGCACCGGATCGGTCTCCAGCTGATCACGCAAGGACTGCTTGACGAAGTCGAGCTCGGCCGGCGCAAGCTTGCCCGTCAAGTGACCGACGGCGAGATCGACCCGTTGCGCCAGATATTGATCGAGTGACAGTTCTCCGCGCCTCAGAGCTTCGAGCCCAGCACTCACCGGAGAGGAAGCGGTCGGCGCGACGGGTTCACCAATCGCAAACGATTCGGTCTTTCGGCCTTGCACGCCCGCCGCGCTGGACGGATCCGCGGGCGGTACAGGGGGAGGTTTACCGATGCCGTCGATTGCCATGAGACTCGAGATGCCCGGAGATTATGCCTGCTCCACGTTGAATCGCAATCATGCGTCCCGTTCAGCGAATGTTGCTGATCGCGTTTTTCATCGTGTCGTGGCGCGTTTTGAGCACGTTGGACATCGCCGAATAGGTCCTGCTCTCGGCGCTCATGCGCTCCTGAAGCTCGAGGAAATACATGTTCTGATCCGCGTTTTGCGAAAGCATCTGCTCGATCCCGCCAGAGCCCGAAGCGTCGCTCGTTCCAGGCACCGCTGCACCGAGACCCGTAGGCCCCTCGGGACGGATAGAGCCGGTGGTGACTGACCCCGCAGCAGGTGCAGTCGCGGTAGGTCGAACGGCGGCCGCCAAGATGGGACCGCCGGGTAGCTTCGAGACGGCGGCCTCCGCGCTGCTCACGACAGCCAGTGAGCTCGCTTGCACGACCTGCTGAAATGGCCGCGCTGGTGTGGGAGTCACCCGCGCGGTCGTGCCCGTAGTCGAAACGCCCGTGGACGGGCCACCTGTTGCTATTCGCGTCGTCATCCGAGGTTCCTTTCGAGAAATGGCTTCTCAGCCACTGCTCGCATCGGTCGCCCGGGAAGCCAGTTGCGTGACGGGACCTAAAAACTGCCGAACAAGTCGAGACCGAACCTGCCGGCGCTGGCTGTCGGCGCCAGTCGAACACTGACCTGGTCATTTCGGACTAGTTCGTCGTGACCCGAACCGAGCCCGATGAAGAACAGCACCGCGCCGGTGGTTTGCACCACCGCGTCGGCGGACAGCAGCGCCATCGTGCGCACCTCATGAGACGCCTTGTTCACACACGCCTGGGCCTCCAGCGGATCGTTTGCGCAACTGAACTTCCGCGAAGCCATGGCCGCCCAGGGGCCGATCACGGGCAGCGCAAGCCAACCCAGGCCGTTGCCTTGCCCGCCTCCCTCAATCAGACCGACGCCGTACGCAATGCCGACGGTGGCCATACCCCCGAAGATCAGGCCGTTCGCGTAGCGGTGTTCGGCGTGATACCCGGGCGGCACCGTCATGCCTGGCTCGAATGGCAGCACTGGTGGGTACAAGGCCTGCGAAGCGTCGACCCCGAGAGCGCGCGCGGGCGTGCTGCTTTGCGGCAGCACCGGATAGCGATTGTCGAGCGCATTGGGCGCCGCGGGAGCCGCTCGGGGTTGTGGCACTGCGGCCGGCGCGGTCGCAGGAGTCGGGCCGGGCACCGCGCTCGGCTTCGACGTGCTCGGCGCGACCGACGGCGGCGCGGCAGGCGGTGAGGGACGCACGGGAACTGGCAGGGGCGTGGGCGGTGGAAAGCTCGCTGTGGACTGAGCGCTCGCGGGCCTAGCCAAGACGACGAGAACCAGCGCAGAAGTGAGCCCCACAGTGCGGACCACCCAAACACCAACCATCGTTCAATGGTTAGCAGGCGCGCTGGCGCGGCGCCAGCGGATCAGAGACCGAACCAGGGCGCAGGATCGACCGCCCCTTTGCGAGTCCTGAGCTCGAAGTACAATTGCGCGCTGCCGTTTTGATCGCCGACGGTTCCGACGCGAGCGCCCGCGCTCACTTCGTCACCAACCGCCACGTCGATCGTATCCAGGTTTGCACACACCGTGTAGTAACCATCACCGTGATCGAGGATCACGGTGCGACCATAGTCGGCATAGCTATCGGCAAATGCGACGCGTCCAGCGAATACTGAACGCACAGTAGCGCCACGCGGTGCAATCATTTCGAGGCCCGGCCCCTCCGAGCCGGCGCGCCGTGCGTGGCGAATTTCGCTGCGCCCGGTGAGCGGAAAGGGAAGCTTCCCTTTCAAGGCAGCAAACCCAGCCGCAGAAAGATCGGCCGGTCCAAGACCCCCGCTGTAAACGGCCATGTGTGGGAGCCAGCGCTTGAAAATGCGCGTTCGAATGCGTCCTTGCGATCTTGCTCCGAAAGGAGTGCGGCGCGGGCCTGATTCAGGGATTCCTGCTCGGTTTCGAGCGCGCTGCGGCGCGCCGAAAGATCCCCTAGTTTTTTTGCCAGCGTGATGCGCCGCGCTGCGAGCTCTCGTTCGAGCGTCACGTCGCGCTGCAAGCCGCGTCGCAGTCGCTCGATGCGCACCGCGTGCTCGAGCAGTGCGTCGAAACCACCGCCCACGGGCAGCAACCCGGCGCGCGCAAGCCGCACATACGCGCGACCGCGAGCGAGCGTGCGCCACTCGGCTTCCGCAGCGTCTTTGCCGAGCTGCTCGAGCTCGCTTTTGGCCGCACGCTCGTCGCGCGTCACGTCGGCCAGCCGATGCTCGACGTCACCAATCTCTAGCGGAGTCTTTACTCCCGCATTGACTGCAGTCGTAGGCGACGACGACGACGTGAGCGCGTTCGCGCTGCCCACACAGAGCAGCCAGAAGACGCCATGCCACGCGCGCACTTTCATGACACGAGCAGCCTGCGCAAGCTGACCAGCGCAGCGAGCGCCCCGAGCACGCCGCCGGCACAGATCAGCCCGAGTGCAATCGACCAGGGCAAGAAGGTGGGCGCGATGCCGAGCAGCGTCGAAAAGCTCGCGTCGAAATGGCTCTGCACGATCGCAAAGAGCAAGAACAGCACGACGAGCGCACAGGCTGCGCCGCCCGCGCCCTGTACTGCGCCTTCGACGAGATACGGACCACGGACATAGCCGTCCGTCGCGCCGACGAGCTTGAGCACCTCGACCTCGAGGCGGCGGCGCTGCAGCGTCAGACGAATGGTCGAAGAGACGACGCTCACGACGGCCGCAAGCACGATCAAGGCGAGTAGCCCCGACGCCGTTACTCCGCCCGCCAAGAGCGAAGCCAAGCGGTCGCTCCAGGCCGAGTAGGTTTCGACCCGCTCGACGGTCGGCAGTGCGGCCAGCTGACTCGCCAGTTTTTCCAGCCGCTCGGGGCCGAGCGTGCTCCGTACGGTCACCTCGAGCGATGCAGGAAACGCTTCCGCCGGCAAGGCGTCGAGTACGGGATCCGAGCTGTGCTCATTGAGGTCGCGACGCGCGTCCTCACTCGACATGTACTTCACGTCGGTGACGCCGTCACTTGCGCGCAGGGCACGTTCGACCGCGGCGAACTGCTCCCGCTGCGTGCCTTTTTTGAGATAGACGGACGCGCGCCCCGTGCTGGCCCAGCGCTCGCGCACGTGGTTCACGTTGACCACCACCAGCAAGGCCGCCGCCAAACACACGAACGCGACGGCTACCGAAAAAACGCTGAGCACGTGCAAGCGCCAGTCATTCTTCGTACCG
>DASYCR010000256.1:0-2113 GCA_036500095.1 Polyangiaceae bacterium | reverse complement strand
GCGCCACGGAAGGTCCGGAGCGTGCGAGACGAAAGTCACAGGGCAGGCAGACCGCCAATGTGCGGGAGAGGAGCAGCGAATGAGCCAGGATTGGAAGAGGATCGCAGCGGAGCTCGGCGCATCGTTCGCGGAGCGCGCAGCGGGTTACGACGACGGGGATCGCTTCGTGGTGGAAAACTACGGCGAGCTCAAGCAGAAGAAGATCTTTTCGATGGCCGTGCCGAGCGAGCTCGGAGGTGGCGGCGCAAAACTCTCGGACACTTGCGAGCTCTTGCGCGAGCTCGGCAAGCACTGCGGGTCCACGGCCCTCGCGCTCTCGATGCACCAGCACCTCTTGGCAGCGGCAGTGGTGCGTCATCTCAAGGGCATGCCGGCGGCGCCCCTGCTCAAGAAGGTCGCGGAGAGCGAGGCGGTGCTCGTCAGCACGGGCGCGAGTGATTGGATCGACGCCAACGGCTCGGCGGAGCGCGTCGAGGGTGGCTATCGCGTCAATGCCAAAAAGATCTTCGGCTCCGGCAGCCCGAGCGGCGATGTGATGATCACGAGCGTCGCGTGGAACAGCGACCCAGAAGGACCGAGCGTGCTGCATTTTTCCCTGCCGCTCAAGTCGGAGGGCGTGAAAGTACAGGACGATTGGCGCACGCTCGGCATGCGCGGCACCGGCTCGCACACGATCGCCTTCGAAAATGTATTCGTGCCCGAAGGCAGCATCAGCCTCAAGCGGCCACAGGGCAAATGGCACGCGGCCTGGGACATCGCGTGCAACGTGGCGCTGCCCATCTTCATGTCAGCCTACATCGGCGTTGCGGAAGCGGCCGCCGAGCTCGCGCTCGAGCGCGCCAAGAGTAAGCCCGTGAAGCAGGCCACGCTGATCGCCGTCGGCGAGATGGAGAACGCGCGCACGGCGGCGCTGCTCGCCTGGCAAGACATGGTGAACCGCAGCGCCAACTACGACTTTCCCGTCAACATCGAGAGCTCGAACGCGCAACTGGTGCGCAAGACGCTGGCCAGCAAGGCGCTCCGCCAAACCGTGGAGAAGGCCATGGAAGTAGCAGGCGGCTCGGCCTTCTTCCGCAAACTCCCGCTCGAACGCATGTGGCGCGACGTGCAAGGCTCGCCCTACCATCCGCTGCCTGAAAATCGGCAGCTGCTCTATACCGGCGGTGTCCGACTAGGCGTCGAGCGCTTTTGGGACGTGTGAGGACCTCCGCTCCGAGCGAACTGCCCGCTGGGCCGGGCCGCTTGTGCGGCTCCGAGCGAGCGCCTTGCCCTCGGACGCTGCGCACGGCATCGTCGCGCCGCGATGGCGAAGCACCCCTGTGAAGATGTAGCAGCAAGCGCTCCCAGCGCGGCGAGCGACGCCCCGAGCGCGCGCAAACTCGTGCGCACGCGCCGCGTCGACGAGGTCGGGTCCTTGCACGAGCTGTTCGAGTCGTGCCTGCCGGCGTTTGGTGGCGCCTACTTGCGCCGCTTCTACAAGATCTTGGATGAAGCGGTCGGAGCGGGCGTTCCGCTCACGCTGGCGGTGGCGGGCCCGGTGACCGTCTCGGGGCAACATCAGGCGTGGCTGATCCCGCTGCTCGAAACGGGCTGGCTCGCGTACCTCTCGACGACGGACGCCGTCTGTTATCACGACGGACATCGCAGCCTGGACGGCCATGAGAGCGCCGTGCACGAGGTGCCGATCTTCGGCGACGACGGCGCGCTGCGCGACGACAAGACCATTCGGGTCACGGACATGGCCTTCGACGAAGACGTCTTGCTCGACCAAGACAAGCTGATCAGCGCCGCGCTCAGCCGCCCCGAGTTCCAGCGCACGATGACCGGCACCGAGCTGCGCAATCGACTCGGCGCGCTGTACGCCGCGCAAGAGCGGAAAAATAACGTGGCCGAGGGGCTGCTCGCCGCGTGTCATCGCCTCGCGCTGCCGGTGTTCGTGGGCGCGCCGGGCGACGGCTCGGTGTTCCTGAATTCGATGAAGCTCTGGGCCATGAAAAAGGCCGGCCTGATTCCGGAGTATCGCTTCGATCTCGATCTGCACGCCGAGGTCTTCGAAGCCTGCGCGTATCACTACTGGGGGTTGTTCGACACCGAAGCCCAAGCGCTCGGCACG
>DASYCR010000255.1:0-3690 GCA_036500095.1 Polyangiaceae bacterium | reverse complement strand
ACAACGGTGACAAAAGCGGCGGCTTCCGTCAATGGGCGTTCGACGGCGACGAGCCATGGGCGCGCCGTTAAGCAAAGTTCTGCGCGCCGTGCTCGCGTTTCGGAAAAACGACCTTGCGCGCGATCAGATCTTCGATCGTGTCGCGCAGAGTCTCGCCCGCGTCGCGCGGGGAAAATCCGAGCTCGCGCTCGGCCTTGTTCGAGCTGCAGTACCAGTAGTACTGCGCCATCTCGACGCTCACCTCGTCCACCGGCGGCTCGCCCCCGATCGCGCGTACGGCGCGGTTGAACAGCCGATTGACGCCGATGGCGAGCGGACGAGAGCGCGGCATGCGTAGCGCCGGACCCTTGACGCCGCTGATCCGGGAGAGTCGATCGAAAAACGCCGCAACAGTGAGATTCTTGGCGTTCAGGATGTAGCGTTCGCCGGCGCGTCCGCGCTGGAATGCGAGCCACATGCCGAGGGCCGCGTCACGCACGTCGACGAAGGCGAGCCCGCCGCTCGGCACGGCAGGGATCGCACGCTCGAGAAAGCGGCGCACGTCCCCGGTCGACGATTCCCGAACATCCCCCGGGCCGAGCAATAGGCTCGGATTGACGATCACCACCTCGAAGCCCGGCGGCGCGTTGAGCTCGAGGGCTTCGCGCTCGGCATACAGCTTGCTGCGGTAGTAGGGCCACATCGCGACCAGCTCGAGCGGCGCGCGGGAATGCTCGTCGGCGATCTGCTCGGAGTCGCCGCTGACGGCGAGCGTGCCACTCGTGCTGGCGACCACGACGCGCGGCACCTTTGCTTCACGCAAGCCGCTCAGCGCCGCGCGCGTCCCCTGCACGTGAATGCGATGCAGCTCCTCGGATGCCTCGCGATCGCGCGTCACTTTGCCGGTCGCCAGGAACGCGCCGTCCGCGCCGCGCGCGCTCGCGGCCACCGCCGCCGAATCGAGTACGTCGAGCGAGCGAACTGTGAGACCGTGTACGGTGCCGCCGCTCTTCGACACCGCGATCACGTCGTGGCCCGCGGCGAGCAGCACCTTCACCAACTCGGAGCCCAGAAACCCAGTCGCGCCGCCGACCCAGAACTGTTTCTTGGTTTGTGAGGACATTTTTAGGACGTCGTGAGCAGGTCGAGCCGTCGCGCGCTTCCGCAGCGCGCGGCTTCAACCCTGCAACTGAAACGCTTTCTGGAACGTGAAAAGCAGCTGAATATTGTTGGATTTGATGGCGCCCGCCACGAACTCGGCGGGTGACGGCGTGTATTTTTCGCGGACGATGCGCGTGAACATCGCGGGCGACGTCTTGAGCACGCAATCGGCCGCGTTGCTCACCTTGCCGGCGCGCACCTCGCAGCTGTCTTGTGTGATGCGCACACTCCAGCGCTCGGTGTCGCCCAGCGAAAAGTAAAAGCTCACCGGCTGCTCGACGCTGCCGGCCACGAAGCGCGTCTGCAGTTCCTGAAACACGCCCTCGAGGGTGCGCGGCGGCTCGGGCGCCGCTTGCTCGAGCACGTCTTTCTGCTCGAGCTGAGCGAGGTCCAATAGGCCGCCCTTGGACAACTCGACGACCGCGCGCTCCGCGAGGCTTGCCACGAGCCGCGACGCGTCGCTCGCAGACAGCCCCTTCGTCAGCCTTTTCAGGTCGCTCGCCAAGAGCGGCAAACCGATGCGTGCCTCGACGTCGCGCCGCCGCGGCAACGTGGTGCCTTTGGGCAGCGCGCTGTGGGTGCCGCCGAGATACACCGGCAAAATGTCTTTCTCGTGGTGCAAGGCGAGATGACCGAGCGACGCTTTGAACTCGTGTACCATGCCGTCGGTGCTGCGCGTGCCTTCCGGGAAGATCAGCACGGTCTTGCCTTGGTCGAGCAGATCGCCCGCTTGGCGCAAGGCCTGCCGCAGGGAGCCGCTGCGCGTCATCGGCACCAGGTTCGTGAAGTTCTCGAAGTACGCGCGACGAAAGCGGTTGCCCTCGAAGAAGTAGTCCTGCGCGGCGAGCGATACGAGGTTCTCGCCGTAGCTGCCGAGCGCGTATTTCACGAGCCCCATGTCGAGGTGGCTCGCGTGGTTGGCGGCCACGATCGTGCTGCGATTGTGCGGGATGAACGCGCGGCCCGTCACTTTCGTGGACAGCACTTTGTCGTAGAAGCCGAGCTGCGCGCGGCCCATCCAATGCATCGCCGCTTCCCGCAATAGCGGCGGGATCTCGAGTTTCGTCGAGTCTTCTCGCTCGATGCTGTCGGTGGCCGGAGCTCGCCGCGAACCACGCTCTTCGGCCAGCACGCTCTCGAGCTCGCCGATCGTGCTGGCCGTGCTCAGCCGCTCGGCGTCGAGCGTGTGGCCGACTTGCGCCTCGAGCGCGACGAGCAGCTCGAGCAACATCAGCGAGTCGAAGCCGAGGTCCCCGCGCAGACTCATATTCGTGGCCAGCTCGCCCGCCGAGCGCCGCGCGATGGTCGCCACCGCCGAGCGCACGATCGTGACCGACTGCGCCCCCGAGCGCGACGACGCTTCCGCGGTCTCGCCGAGCATGCGTTCGAGCGAACGGCGCACCTCGCTGCGCTTGACCTTGAGCGTCGTCGTGCGCGGCAAGGCCGCGTCGAGCAGCGTCGTGACGGCCGGGCGCTGCGCTATCGGCAATTTGCCGAACGCGCGCTCCAGCGATGCGCGCGCCCGTTGGTGCCGATCGGCGCGCGAGAGGCCGTCGTCGGCCTCCGGCACGGCCGCACAAGCGAGCCGCTCGCCGCCGCGGCCGTCGGCGATGCCGAGCAGCGTGAGCTCCTTGACGTGTTCGAGCTTGCCGAGCCGCGCCTCGACGTCGTCCGGGTAGACATTTTCGCCGCTGGAAGCGACCACGACGTCCTTGGCGCGGCCGACGATCGCGAGCCGCCCCTTGCGATCGAGCTTGCCGAGATCGCCGGTGCGCAGCCAGCCGTCTTCGCTGAGCACGCTGCGCGTCGCTTCCTCGTCGTCGGCGTAGCCGAGCATGACGTTCGGGCCGCGCGCGAGCACCTCGCCGACGCCGAGCGCGTTGGGCGCGTCGATCTTGAGCTCCACACCGGGGATCGGCTTGCCGACGTGCCCCGACTTCGATTTCGGTCCTGCCGGCGCGACCGACAACACCGGGGCGGCTTCCGTGAGCCCGTAGCCCTCGGCCAGGTGCAAGCCGAGACCGGCGAACAAGTGGTGCGTCGTCTCCGGCAACGCGGCGCCGCCGCTGACCAGGAAGCGCAAATGGCCGCCGAGCTCCTGATGCACCGGCCCGAACAAGAGCTTGCCGCTGTCCACGCCCAGCGATTTTCCGATGGAGCGATTCAGCTCGACCGCAAAGTCGAAAGCGCGGGACGCGAGCGCGCCGTGTTCGGCGACGCGCGCCAGAATCCGTCGCTCGAGCATTTCCCACAAAGCGGGCACGCCGATCAGTGCCGTGATTTTGCCGCTGCGCAAACCGGCCGTGAGCCGCTCCGCGTTGAGCTCGTCGAGGTAGACGATGCGCGAGCCGCGCGAGAGCGGCAAGAGCATGCCGCAGGTGAGCTCGAAGGTGTGGTGCAAGGGCAAAACGCTCAGCACGCGATCGCCCTTGCCGAGCGGAAACAGCGGCGCGAGCGAGGCGACCAGCGACGTAAGGTTCCGGTGCGTGAGCTGCACGCCCTTCGGTCGTCCCGTGGTGCCGCTCGTATAGATCAGCGCGGCCACCTCGT
>DASYCR010000254.1:0-1791 GCA_036500095.1 Polyangiaceae bacterium | reverse complement strand
GCCCGGGCGCCGGAACGGAAGACACAGCGCGCTGGGCACGGTCGGACGACGGTGCTAGGAAACGCTCGGATTTGCGCTTCTGCCCGCGCGCTGACCCGCTCTTCGACTCTTCCGCTCAAAAGCCCAAGCTCGGCCACGAAGGACCCCCTCGAATGTGCGGAGTGTTCGGAATTTACGGCCATACGGAGGCAGCCAACCTCACCTATCTCGGTCTGCACGCGCTGCAGCACCGCGGCCAAGAGAGCGCGGGCATCGTCACGAGCGACGGCGCCCAGCTTTCCCTGCACCGCGGCATGGGTCACGTGATCGACGTCTTCACGCCGGACCAGGTCGCTCGGCTCAAGGGTCCGAACGCGATCGGCCACGTGCGCTACTCGACCGCGGGTAGCTCATCGCTCAAGAACGCCCAACCCGTCGCCGTCGACTACTCGCGTGGCTCGATCGCGGTCGCCCACAATGGCAACCTGACCAACGCCGAGGCGTTGCGCGAGAAGCTGGAGGAGCGCGGGTCGATCTTCCAGAGCACGAGCGACACGGAGGTCATCGTACATCTGTTCGCGATGAGCACGCAGCGCGCGGTCGAGGATCGCATCGCGGACGCGCTGAGCCAAGTGGAGGGCGCCTATTCGCTCTTGGTATTGACGCCCGAAGCGATGATCGCCGTGCGCGATCCGATGGGTTTCCGGCCGCTGTGTCTCGGTAGGATGCCCGGCACCGATTGCTACGTCGTGGCCAGCGAGCCCTCGAGTTTCGATCTGATCGACGCCAAATACGTGCGCGAGATCGAGCCGGGTGAAATGGTGGTGATCGATCGCCGAGGCCTGCGCAGCTTGCGGCCGTTCGCGAGCATGCCTCGCCACATGTGCACGTTCGAGTACGTCTATTTCGCGCGACCGGACTCGAACCTCGACGGCGTGAGCGTCTACGAAGCGCGCAAGAATCTGGGGCGGGCCCTGGCGCGCGAACACGGCATCGACGCCGACGTCGTAATCCCGGTGCCGGACTCCGGCGTGCCCGCGACCATCGGCTACGCCGAAGAATCGAAGATCCCGTTCGAGCTCGGCCTCGTGCGCAGCCACTACGTCGGACGCACGTTCATCGAACCGCAACAGAGCATCCGCCACTTCGGCGTGCGCCTGAAGCTGAACCCGATCAGCGACGCCCTGCGCGGCAAGCGCATCGTGGTCGTGGACGACAGCTTGGTGCGCGGCACGACCAGCCGCAAAATCGTCAAGATGCTGCGCGACGCCGGCGCGCGGGAAGTGCACATGCGCATCTCGAGCCCGCCCAACAAGTGGCCCTGCTACTACGGCATCGACACGCCGACCCGCGGCGAACTGATCGCGTCGAGCCACTCGGTGGAAGAGATCAATCAGTACATCACGAGCGACACGCTCGCGTACCTGTCCCTCGATTCCATGCTCGACGCCGTGAGCCGCGCGCGCGCGAGCGCCAACGCCAACGGTCAGAGAGTAAACGGTCAGAGCGCGCACCGCTCGCTGCCCGTGCTCGAGAACGCGGCGGACCCAAGCGGCCGCGGCAGCTCGTTCTGCCACGCCTGCTGGACCGGCGAATATCCGGTCGAATTTACGCCGCATCCGCGGCAGCGGCAGATGCGGTTGTTGGATCTATAGTTTTGTTTTTGTAGTGGCGAGCGTCAGGCGCCCGGGTTCGCCGGGTTTCGTAGGCCGCCTCTCAGTCGCCGATCGGGGCGCTTCGACGCACCCGAAGGGGTGTGATCTGATCGTGCCAAGACCCTGAGCTGGTTCCAGCGAGCGCTCGTTGCACGAG
>DASYCR010000253.1:0-1635 GCA_036500095.1 Polyangiaceae bacterium | reverse complement strand
GAAGTAGCACGAGAAGGCGTGCTGACAACAGCGAGCGGGTGGTAGGGTGTGTCGCTACTCGTACTCAATCGAACGCAACCCGAACGAACGAGTCGTGGGACACCACTTGTTTCGGCAATTCTCGACACTCGCTTTTGCCCTTGTGCTCGTCGCGTGCGCAAAGAAAGCGCCTAAGCCCGTGCACACCGCGCCTTGGCTCGCTCACCCGACTGCCAGCGCCGAGGCGTCCGCGGACGCAGGGGCCACGAGCGTGCCGTTTCGCCTGAGTGCGGGCAGCACGCTCGAGTTCGAACTCCACGCCAAACAGACTCGCTGGCGCGGCGCCGTCACGACGCTGAGCGGCAACGTCGATCTGAATCTGATGACACCTTCCGCGACGCGCGCGCATTTCAGCGCCGATCTGGGCTCGCTCGTCATACGCGGCGCACAGGGTAGCGACGCGGCAGCCACTGAACGCGCAGAGCGCGCGCTCGAGGTCAGCGCGGACGCAGGCAGCGACGGGCTCAGGAACGCCACGTTCGACCTCAGCGCGCTCACGGATCTGTCTCCGCCGAACCTCGCCCCACCGCGCGAGCGCGGCGACGCCGGCTCGGGCGAGCGCCGTCTCCGCGCAATCGCGGTCGGCGATCTGACGCTGCACGGTTTTCGCGCAAGTGAGCGCGTGCCGATCGAGGCGGAGGTTGGTTTTTCTGCAGTCGGCGAGCCGGTTTCGCTCGTGATCCGAAGCCGAGCGCCGCTCGTAATCACTCTCGGCACGCATCAAATCGCGCCCGGCGGCAGCGAGCCCTTGCCGCGAGAAGCGCGTGTAACCTTTGAATTTCACCTGGAAAAATAGCCACGCCCCCAATTCTCCGGAAACCATCCGCAGGCTCGGGCGTACCGGAAGAGAACCAAGGGCACGATGGTAGGCTGGTCTGGGCCGACGTTGCCCGCTACTTTCGTGCCGAGATCCAACTTCGAAGGAGACACTCTCATGTCGCAGAAACTCAGCTTCCATTCGATCGCCGCCACGTTGGCCGCCTTGAGCGCCACCGGTTTGCTCGCTTGCGGTGGCGCCACGCCACCTGCCGATAGCCCGGCCGACGTCAAAGAGGTGCCCGCTGCGGCTGCAGCGGACGCAACGCCGCCCGCAACCGACGCCACGAGCGCGACCGCCGCGAGCGACGCCAAGCCCGCCGACGCGCCGGCTGCAGCAGCGGACGCCAAGCCCGCCGACGCGCCGGCCGCAGCAGCGGACGCCAAGCCCGCCGACGCGAAAGCCGCAGACAAGCCGAAGACCGGCAAGAAGAAAGCCGCGGGCGCCAAGTCCGGCTGCGGCGCAGGTACCTGCGGCTGAGCCGCGATCCCATGGAGCCTCAGCGCGATTCGAGTCGTCGCGCCGGGCGTCTTCGCCCGGCGGGCGTCGGGCTGGGGCTCCGTTGGGAGTTCTTGGAGGAGGTCCTCGCGGGACCTCGCTACGACATCGGCTTCTTCGAGGTGTCGCCCGAGAACTACATGGAGCGAGGTGGTTACTACCCAGACGCGCTCGAACAAGTGGGCGAGCGCTACCCGCTCGTCACGCACGGACTCACTCTCTCGCTCGGCGCCATCGACGAACCGAATCCTGCTTACCTGAGCGCGCTCAAGCGCGAGATC
>DASYCR010000252.1:0-1666 GCA_036500095.1 Polyangiaceae bacterium | reverse complement strand
CCAAAGCAAGAGCGATGCCGCCCGATCCACTCGAGCGTGACGCATGCGTTGCGGCTTCAAACTGCGTCCACGCCAAGCGACAGTTCTGTTTCTGGATGGTGGCGAACGCGAACGCGAACGCGAACGGCGCATGCCGCATGGACCCCGCGTAAACCGATGAATCCCGCGAGCGGGCCAGCTTTTGGCGAGTGTTCCGCTGGCGGCTTCCGCCAGTTTCGCGAAATCGGACTTCGGACTAATTGTCTCAGTGTCGTGCCGTACTGTCGGCTCGTTCTCGGATTCATTTCTCGTGTCGAGCGATTCCTCCTCACTCACCACAGGTCAGAAACTAGGTCGCTATGAGCTGTTATTGCCCATTGCGCGCGGCGGCATGGGGCAAGTTTGGGTGGCAAGGCTGCGCGGCGCGCGCGGTTTCCACAAACTAGTCGCGATCAAGACGCTGCTGTGCCTGCGTGGCGAGGAAGAGCGCATGGAGCGCATGCTGCTGGAAGAAGCGCGTATTGCCTCGCTGATCCAGCACTCGAACGTGGCGCAGACCCTCGAGCTGGGCGAGCACGAAGGCATCCTTTACCTCGTGATGGAGTGGGTGGAGGGCGAGCCGCTCACGGCGGTCCTCGCTGGCGCGGAGGAGCAGGGCGGGGTGCCGTTGCTCGTTGCCGTGAACTTGATCGGGCAGACGCTGCGCGGCTTGCAAGCGGCGCACGAGCTGAGCGACGGAAACGGCGCACGGCTCGGTGTGGTGCATCGCGACGTGTCGCCTCACAATATTTTGGTGAGCTACTCGGGCGTGGTGAAAATAGTCGATTTCGGCATCGCTCAGGTGATGAGCCAGCAACCGCCGAGCAGCGACCCCGGCGAGGTGCAGGGCAAGTTCGGTTACATGGCGCCCGAACAAATCTTGGGCGGCACGGTCGACCAGAGGACGGATCTCTTCGCAGTCGGCGTGCTTTTATACTTACTCACCACGGGTCACCACCCGTACAAAGATCACGCCGCCGACGGCCTGCTGCATGGCATCGTCAGTGATTTGCCGGCGATTCGCCCTTCATTGCTCAAGCCTGGCTATTCGCGCACGCTCGAGGCCGTGGTGATGAAGGCGCTGGATAAGGACCGCGATCGGCGCTGGCCTTCGGCCGAGGAAATGCGGCTGGCGCTCCAGCGCGGCGTGCCCCAGGCGTTCAGCCTGGGCTTCGAATCGCAGCTCCGGCTCTTCATGGGTGACGCCGTCGGTGATCGCGCCAGCGCGAAGCGCGACGCGCTGCGACGTGCGGAGCTCCAAGCCGATCTCTACCTTGCCGAGACTGTGGCGCTCAACGAGGCCGGCCCCGGCTCGGGCGCAGGCTCGCTGCGCGCCGTTTTGATCGATCAGGCGTGCGTCGACGTCAGAAGTCCGTCCTCGCGCCCCAGCCGCGCGCCCACGGAGCGCCCGCTTTTCCAAGCCGCGCAGAAACCGCGCGCTGTCCGCTGGGCGCTCCTGGTTGGTGCTGCGATCAGCGCGGCGGCTTGGGTCGCGCTCGCGTTGCGCGCTCCCAGCGCGACTAGGGACACCGCGTCGTCGGGATCGGGCATGGTGGACTTGACGCCCCCGCGCGCCCCGGCGGTCGCGGGCAGCAGCGCGGCGCCCGCTCTTCCACCCGTTGCGAGCGCGAGCGCCGCTCCTGTCGCG
>DASYCR010000251.1:0-1582 GCA_036500095.1 Polyangiaceae bacterium | reverse complement strand
GCCCGAAGCAGCGCGAAGAGCGCGTCGTAGGTCGGCTCGAGCAGGTCCGTGATCGCCGAGCACTGATCCCACAGCGTTTGCGACGTGACGTTGAGACCGTGGTGCGCCATCAAGCGCGCTTGACGCTCGAGCGGCAGGTGCGCGACGTACTTGTCGAAGGCGACCTTGATCGCGAAGCGCAGCGAGTAGCGGCCACCGTCGACGGCGCGCACTGGACCGGGCGCCGTCTCGACGGCACCGCCGCATGCGCACACGTACTTCTGGCGCTCGACCTCGACGACCTGGTACTTGAGCTCCACGACGTCGATCATCTCCGAGCGCTCGGTCTGGCCCGCCAGCGGCTTCAGCGTCCCGCGGCACGAGGGACATTCGCGCGCTGCGGCGCCCACCAGTTCGCAGCGCAGGGGCACACGCGGCAGGTTCGATTGCTCCGTCGGGCCGTGACCCCGCTGTTTGCGTTTTCCCTTCTTCTTATCGGCGGGGGGCGCCGCCGGCTCGTCGAGCTTCGCCGCTTCCTCTTGCGCTTCTTCGAGCAGCTTTAGCGCGATCTGCAGTTCACCGCCGCTGCCCTTGAGCTTCTCCAGCTCCGCGCACTTGCGCGCCAGCATCGCGATCAGATGTTCGAGCTGCGACTTTTGCAGCCGCGCCACCTGGCGCAGCCGCTCGATGTCCTGCTCTCGCTCGATGTCGAGCACGCACGCACAAGATCATGTCCGATCCGAGACAGCAAGTTCATTCCGCGTGATCTCACGCGGCGAGAGCATTTTCTTTCCGACGAGCGCGCAGCCCTCGATGAAGAGAGCCAGCTCGCTCGACGTGAGCCGCACCGGCGTGCCGCTGCCGTCCGCCCAGAGATTGGCGAAGCGTCCGCGCTCGAGCTTCTTCATGAAGATGCAAAGTCCCGTGCCGTCCCAGAGCAAAACCTTGCAGCCCGTGCGCTTGCCGTTCACGAAGAGGTATAGCTCGCCGCCCATCGGATCCGACCGCAGCTCGTTCTCGACGATGCCGACGAGCCCGTTGTAGCCCTTGCGCAGATCCACCGGGCGACCGTACGCCCAGACCCGCACCGTGCGCGGCAGCGTGATCACGTGAGCCGCGCGAGCAACGCCACGGCCGTCTCGACGTCGAGACCCTCGACCCGGTAGCCGCTGGGCGCGACGACAACGATGTCGCGGGCGACCGAATCGTTGACGACCTCGACGGGGGCAAAGCCCGGCGCCGCTTCACAAAGCCGCCGCACCGTCTCCGCGGGCAGTCCAATCTCCCGCCCGATTCTGAACCAGCTCTTGCTCTCGTCACGCAGCCGGCGACCGACTACCGAAATCTGATGTCGAAGCTCCGGCGCAAACCGCCGTCCTCGTCCACTCTCGCGCCGCGCCAGCGCGGCGCGCAGCCTTCGAACCTCGTCTTCCATCGAGCCCTCCTATGCAAAGGGCCCGAGTCTTGCGCGAAGGTGCGCCGGCGTCAGGACGGGCTACGGCGAGGCGGTACGGTGTGGCTGCTTGGTCCGATCTCATTGCCGCGGAGGCCCCGGCGGTCTCGGGCCGTGCCTATTCGCTCCTGCGGCTTGCGGTCAGCGACG
>DASYCR010000250.1:0-1637 GCA_036500095.1 Polyangiaceae bacterium | reverse complement strand
CGACGGCGGGTGCTGCCCGAGGATCGTGCGCAAGAGCGTGGTCTTGCCGCTGCCGTTCGCGCCGACCACGCCGATCCGTTCTCCTTCCGTCAAAAACAGAGAGAGAGCGTCGACCAACGTGCGCTCGCCCATGCGCACGGTCAGCTCGCGCAACTCGAGGATGGTCTTGCCGCTCTTCACCAGATCGAGCTCGAAGCTCGCCGTGCGCTCGAGCTTGGGCCCGACCACGGCCTTGGCCGCCTCCGCCCGCTCGATGCGTGCTTTTTGTTTGGTCGTGCGGGCCTTCGGTTGGCGGCGTAGCCACTCGAGCTCGCGGCGCAAAAAATTCTGACGATTTTGCTCGGTGCGCGCGCTGTGCGCGAGCCGTTCGGCTTTCTGCGCGAGGTAGCGTTCGTAGCCGCCCTCGTACGAATGCACTTCGCCGTTTTCGACCTCGAGCGTGCGCTCCGCCACGCGATCGAGCAGGTACCGGTCATGCGTGATGAGCAGCACCGCGTGCTCGAACTCGTCGATCAAATACGACTCGAGCCAATCCACGGTGTCGGCGTCGAGGTGGTTCGTCGGCTCGTCCAGAATCGCCAGATCCGGCTCCGAGATCAGCAAGCGAGCGAGCGCCACGCGGCGCTGTTCGCCGCCGCTCAACTCCGACACGCGCGCGTCCGGACGCGAAATCCCCAAGTGCTCGAGCAGCGACGAGACCTGGTGGCCGCGCTGCCAGCCTCCCAAGCGCTCCACCTCGCCGGCCGCGGCTTCCTGCTCCGCGAGCAACTCGCCGAGCTCGCCCGTCCCGCGACCGAGCGCCGCGCTCGCCGCCTCGTGTCGCTGCACGGCTGCGGACCACGCCACGAGGCCCCCTTCGACGGCCGCGAACGCCGTCGGATCGCCGGCAAAGCTCGGCACTTGCTCCAGATAGCCGACGACCGCGCCGCGCGCCCGCGAGAGTTCGCCGCTGTCCGGCACGTCACCGCCGGCCAGTATACGCGACAGCGTACTCTTGCCCGCGCCGTTCAAGCCCACCACGCCGATCCGCTCGCGCGGCTCGATCGTGACGTCCGCCGCGCGCAGCACAATCTGATTGCCGAACGACTTTTGGAGATTATGCGCGCTGACGATCGACACGAGGGGCGGGCAGACTACACGAATCGCGCGCTCAGAACGCGCCGGCCACGCCCAGCCCCGAACGGCCCGCGCCCACCAGCGGCGAAAGCGCGAACGCGGGCACGCGCCGCGCTGCCGCTCGCCGTTCGGGTGTCCAGGCAATCAGGCTCGCGTCGAGTATCGAGGCGAGCACGGCGCCGGCCAGGATGCCGTCCACGAGCCCGCTCTGGTCACAGGAGCTGTCCGTGAAAAGCGGGCACCCGCTGGGATCACCACCGAGCCTCCCGCCCGCGTACGGCAAGCCCACGCGCAACATGAGGCTCACGAAGCCATAGACATTGCCCTGAAAGATATGAACGACCGGAGCACCGACCACAAACGTCAAAGCGCCGCCGGCGAGCAGCCCTACCGCGCCTGACTTTGGAGCGTCGGCAAACCCTCCCAGGGTGAGCGAGAGTGCCGCGCCATCGACCGCGAGCGTCTGCCAGCCGTACCACCTTCGCTCGAGCTCGCCATGGTTCGGCGCCACGGGCGGTAGC
>DASYCR010000249.1:0-1909 GCA_036500095.1 Polyangiaceae bacterium | reverse complement strand
CTCGGTCGAGGCGTAGGCTTGGATTTTTCATTTGAGTAGTCGCCTCAAAGGGCGCCCTTCGACCATCGCAACCTGTTGGCTCGCATGCGCCGGTTTCGCCGGATTTTTGGCCGCCTCGACTGCTCTTGCAGATCGTGATCTGATCCTACCAAGACTGCTCAGGTCCTCTTGCGGGGCTCTGCCCCCTGCACCCCGAGAGGGTTGTGAAATAAGCCCTAGCGCGCTGCCCCTGACGCTCGCCAACTCTCCCAATCGCTGCTCACGAGCTTGCTCATGCGCTTAGCCGCGTCGAGTAGCCAACCTGCGGGGCGGCCTTGCAGCTCGCCGAGCACGTGCGCGGCGTTGGGATCCGCGAGGTGCAGATTGCCGAGCTCGAAGCCCATCGCTTCGAGGAGGCGCGGCTCGTCGCGCTCTGCGGGCAGCTCACCGAGCTCGATGCGCGCGCAATCGGGTGCCAGGCGGCGCGTCGTCCACGCGGGTGAGGCTTTGAGGAAGGGGTCGTGCGCGCGCGGCGCGTCGCACAGAATGCGATCACTGTAACGCACTTTTTCGCTCTGCGCGGTGGCCCAGGCGCAGGCCGACGGTGCCCACGCCTTGCTCTCGCGCGCGATGCGTCCGCCACGAAAATCCGCGAGCGCGACGAAACGGTGGCGGCCCAGGCTGCCGAGCCCCGCCACGCGATGCACGATGCGACAGGCAAGCGTCGGTTCGGGTAGCGACTCGCGCAGAGCCGTGAGCGCGCTTTCCGGCACCGACCCCGTCCAGGTTGGCAGCGCGTCGAGCTTGGCCCAAAACGCGCCCGGATCGCGCAGGCGCTCGACCGCGATCTTGCGCAGTCGGCGATTCTTTTCGGCGAGCACGAACGGTTCGCCGCGTTTGGTGAGTGATTCGGTGTAGCCGCTCAAGATGGCTGCGCAGGCGTCCGCGCGCTTGACGCTCAAGCGTTGTGCGTCGATCGCCAAGAGCGCGCTGGTCGACAGCCGCACCAAGTCGTGCGTCCACGGCAACGGAAAGCACTCGTCGAAATCATTGACGCCCCAAATCAGTCGGCCCTCGGCGTCGCGCCAGGTGCCGAAGTTCTCGACGTGTAGATCGCCGATCGACACCACACTCGTCGCATTGAGGAGCTCGGGACACGCGCTCGGCCATTGCTCCGCCCAGCGGTAGAATGTGGCGCGCAAGAAAGGAAACGCGGCCTTAGCCATCTCGACGTGTTTGCGCGTCAGATCATCGGGCACGATCTCGAGTTGTTCGGCGAGCCAGGTTTCGTAGCGCGTGGTGGCGTCGAGCAAGGTCGTGTTGCCCATACCCTCCCGGGTAGCACGCGCTTCGTTGGAGCGACAATTGAGCCGCGCGCCCGCGCGCCGCACACACTGTGCGCCTTGACACCCCAACTCCGACTTGGGACGATTGGCGTCATGCGAACGGCATTGCTCTTCGTAGCCTTGGGACTCGTGGTTGCCTGCTCTTCGAAGCCGAGCGACGGAGTCGGCGGAACCGGAACCAATCCGCTCAGCCAAACCTTGATCAACGAGTTCGTGACCGCGCACAATGCGGCGCGCAGCGGCCCGCTCACGCCACCGCCGTCACCCGCGCTGCCGCCCGTGACGTGGGACAGCATCCTCGCGGACTCCGCTTACAATTACTTGTCGCAATGCGTCGCATCGGGCTCGCTGGTGGCCCACAACGCCAATCGAACCGAGGACTACGCTGCGCTCGGCGGCAGCGGCTACGTGGGGGAAAACATTTACGCTTCGAGCGGCAAGAGCGCGGATCCGGCGGCTGCGGTGAGCGACTGGATGAGCGAAGCGCCGATGTTCGACTATGCCACGGACAACATCACCGACGCCGGTCACTACACGCAGGTCGTTTGGCGCGCGAGCGTGCGGATCGGCTGCGCTATCGTCAC
>DASYCR010000248.1:0-15728 GCA_036500095.1 Polyangiaceae bacterium | reverse complement strand
CTATGCAAGGCAAACTGCCGCTGAGCAATTCGCCGCCCAACGAGCCCTGCAAGTTCGCTCGCAGGCAGCTGCCGGGCAGGCGCGCTCGGCTCGCAGCACGTTGACTTGGGGTGTGTTGAGCGCGCTCTGCGTCTGCTCACCCATCGCCGCGGTGATTGCTTTCGTCAGCTATTCGCGCAGCAAGGAAGCCGCGCGCCAAGCAGGCGTCGCGCTGCCGGGCAGCGCACGCGCGGGCTTTTGGCTGTCGTTGCTTGGCGTCGTCTGGTTCGTTGGGTTTTGGGGCTACGTGATCTGGAGCGTTCAGCAAGACGGCGAGCGCGTCGAGGCACGCAAACTCGAGCTCTCACAGAAGCTCAACAAAAGCGACGCGAACAGGCTCGACCACGAGTCGGCGTGTGAGCTCGCGGAGCTTTACCTGCTGACGAACGGCTACGACGGGAACACGCAAGTAGCGCAATTCAAGGACTTCGAGTGCGCCGGCGCGCTGAAGACCGAGCCCTCGCTGGCCGCGCTCGAGGACCTCAAGTTCCGCACGAGCTCGAGCGGCGGCCTGCAAACCGTGGCAGTCTGCCTCAAGCACGGTGATCGCTGGTTCGTGGATCGCGTGACTCATCGAACTTGCGACGTCGACGCGGTGAGTGGCGTCGCCAGCGCGGACGGCGGCAAGAAACCGCCACCCAAGCGAGCCGCCCCCGCCCCGAACCACTGAGGCCTGAGCTTCACGGCGGGGCCTTGCCCTGGCGCCGGAAGAGGATGCTCTTGGGGAGGCTACTGATTCCCATTCACAGGAAACTTTCAGCCGCACTAATGAACTGCTCGTCTGACGCTGAAAAGATCGCGTATTCCTGGGATTCAGCACGATAATCCCTACGGATTACAATGGCCTCCGCGCGGCCGAGACGCTACCTTGGGGAGGCTGTCGCCCGTGAGCAGCAAGGACAAACGGTAGAACCCATGCAAGAAGAAGCGGAAGATCGTTACTACGTTCAGTTCGACTCGCGCGAGGTCGAGCTCATGAGCCTCGAGCAGCTGGACGCCGCATTTCAAGCCAACCGAATCCACGAAAATACCTACGTTTGCCGTGAAGGCGACAACAAATGGATCACCCTGCGCGAGGTCGCGGGTCTCGATGATGCCGACGCGGAGCCCGACCCGGCCCCGGTACGGCCCGCCGCGCTTCAATCCCGCCAGGTAGCCGCGGCTCCGGTGCGCGCGCCCGTGCCTGCGTACTCCGTGCCTCCGCGCTCTGCGCCGCTCAGCGTGGCTCCGATGGTGGCTTCGATTCCGCCCCTGCCCGGCCCGTATGATCTCGACGACGAGGACATGTTCCGTCCCAAGAAGCGCGGGCGCTACGTGCTCGTCGCGGCCGCTTTGGCGGTCGTGGGCGGCAGCGTCGCGTTTGCCGCCACCGGCGGCGCGGCTTCGCTCGTTGCCTCGCTCCCGCACACGACGGCAGCCGGCGCGCAAGCCACGGATGCCCTCACCTTGTCGACGTTGAAGGCCGCGACCAACCCGCCGCCGCCCGCAGCACCGGTTGCCGCTCCTGCGCCTCCGCCGCCCGTCGCGGCGACCGACGCTCCCAAAGCCGCCGCGCCGCAGTTCAGCGACGACATGAAAAATGCCCTGCTCGCGGCCGACAAACAACGCAGCGACAAGCACGCTGCCAAGGTCAAGTCCGTGCACGGCTCGCCGTCCGCCTCCGCTCCTCATCGCAGCAGTAGCTCCTCGGGCGGGCTGCGCTCGGGCGGCAGCGCCTACGATCCGCTGAACGGCAAGCTCTAGCACTCACTCGCTGGCGCCGAGTTGCTCTCGCGCGAGCGTCATCGCAGAGTCTCGAGCGAGGACTATCGTGGACGAAACGCGTGCCCGCGCCGTGCGTCGCGTGCTCTTGGGTACCCTGGCGCTCAATGCCGTCGTCGCGGGCTCGAAGATCGCCTACGGGCACTACTCGAACGCGCTCTCGATCCAAGCCGACGGCTTCCACTCGCTGACGGACTCGACCAACAATCTGGTCGGACTCTCCGGCGTGTACTTGGCGAGCCGCCCCGCGGACTCCGGTCACCCCTACGGGCACCAAAAGTTCGAGATCCTGGCCGCGGGCGCGGTCGGTTTGAGCTTGCTGGCGATGGCGTTCGACGTGCTGCGCAGCGCGTACCAACGCTTCACGCACCCGGTCTCGAACCCGACACACACGAGCGCCCTCGCGTTCATCGTGCTGACGGCGACGTTGGCCGTCAATTTGTTCGTCGCCCAATACGAACGCCGGCGCGGAGAAGAGCTGTCGAGTCCTTTTCTCTTGAGCGACGCGACGCACACGCGCTCGGACGTGCTCGTCACGCTCGGTGTGCTGGTCACGGTGGCGCTCGTACAGCTCGGTCACCCCGAGCTCGACGCGATCACCGCGGTCGGCATCGGCGGATTCATCGCTTGGGCCGGCATCAGCGTCTTGCGCACCAACCTGAGCTACCTGGCCGACGCGGCGGCCATCGACGCCAACGAGGTCGCGCGCGTGGTGCTCAAAGTACCGGGTGTCGCCAGCACTCACAAGATTCGCACGCGCGGGCCGCCCGGCGCCATCCACGTCGACCTGCACATCCAGATCGCGCGTCACCTCGACGTGACGCGCGCGCACCGCGTGACGCACTGGGTGATCGAGGCCATCAAAGCCGAGCTGCCAGGGGTTGCGGACGTGCTCGTGCACACCGAACCCGCGCGGCCCGATCAGTCGTACAATCCGCTGCCGGACGAGCCCTCGACCGACGGCTAACGTGATGCCTAGAAGGCGTACAGCGCTTGCGCCATGCCACGCAGATTGTGCGGCCTGTCGTTGTCGAGGTAGCGGACCCAGGTGTACTGCCCGGAAATGCCAAAACGCACGGCGGGCGTCGCGTCCCACATCAAGTTCACGTCGCCGTAGCGCGAGCGGTTGCCGACACGGTTGAGCAGCTCGACCTCTGCCCCGCCCTTCGGGAAGAGCTTGGACATGTTGTCTGAAAAAGACTCGGTGTAATTGGCCGCGAAAATCAGGCGACCCGTGGGAGGCAGGTAGTACTGCACGCCCGCGCGCACGGCTCGCCAATTGATGGCGTGGAGCACGCCCTGCGTATCGAACGAGACGAGCCCATTGTCGATGTCGGCGTCGTAGAGCGGCGGCGGATTCGCCTGCGCCGGGTTCGGCAGGGTCGGGAACGTCGCGCCGCCGTCCACGCCGATCAGATCGCCGATGCCGGCGCCCGTCACGAATGAGCCGGTGAGCGTCAGGCGATTGCCGCGATCGTCGCTATCTTTGGCGGGGATCACCGGCAAAAGCGCGTCGATTGAGACGCCCCAGCCGTTGGTGTTGTTCGAGCGCTGCGCGGGCGGCGGCGTGAACGCGTTCACCTTGAAACGCCGCACGGTTCCGGAGACGCCGATCGAAGCCGGTAGCGCCAAGGTGCCCGTGTTGCCGGGGGTCGTGATGCCCTTCCAGCCGTCCAAGCTCACGCGCAGCCCGGCGTTGGCGTCGGGCGTGCCCGAGTCGCGCTGCGCCGGGCGCACGGCGGCAGCCGCCAGCTCGAGCTTGATGGGACCCAGATCAACGAAGCTATGCGAGAGGCGAAACTGCATGCTGCGCGAAAATACTTGATTCGGTAGGCCGAGGAACTCGAGCGAGCATGGGAAAAAGTAGTTTTGCCAACCGAACACGTCATAGCTTTGGCCGGCTAACACATCGACGTAGTCGTTCTTGAGCGAGAGGTAGGCTTGGCGAACGCGGAAGGTCGGACTGCCGTAGAACGCAGCTTCGGAGCCGGAGGTCTTCTCGTCATTGCCGAAAAAGTCGCCCTCGATCAGCGCCGCGGGCTTGACGCCGTCGACGACCGGCGAATCGAACGCGAGGCCAAGGCGCGTGTTGCGCATCGAGAATTGGCTGCGACCTGCGCGGCCTTCGTACGTGTCGTCGCGCGCGACGAGGGAACGACCGATGGCGTCCCCGTAGCTGCGCGTGGAATCGTAGATGTAGTCCGCTTCGACGAAGCCGAAGAAGGTGAGTGCGAATTTCTTTGCTCCCTCGCCGATCGTGATCGCGAGAGGCGGCCGAGAAAACCAGGACGGCGCGTTCGTCTCGTCAGTGGCGGCGGCGGGCAGCTCGGCGGAAACCACGGCCGGCGGCGCGATGGGAGCGCTGGGCGCGGGCACGCTCGGCGGCGGTACCCACGCTGGCGCAGGGGATGGCGCTGCGGCGGGCGGCGGCAGCGGTGCTGGCTCCGCTGCGGGGCTGACCGGCGGCGTCGGCGTGGGCGCTGGAAACTCCGCTGCCGGGGGGGCCGCGGGCGGCGTGCCCACGGGTTTGTCGGCAGGCTGCTGCGCGTAGAGCGGCGTCACGAACCAGATCGCGGCGAGCGGAGCGAGGTATTTCGAGGCGCTGAGCTTGTTCATGATTTCTTCCGGGGGAGACGGCTACTGAAAATCGCAACAGTAAAGCGTGGCGAGGTACCCTTCGGCGTCGCGTCCGGCGACACCGGGGTCAGGACAAGCCATGCCTGGGTAGTCCTGACCCGGCGTATCGGGTCCGTAGCAGGCGATCCCGAAGCGACCCGCTGCGCAGCCGGGCACGAGGGAATCGGGCACGCACGTGCCGCCGACCGGCGGCAGCGCCGGGGTGTAACAGCAATAGCTCTGAGCCGAGGGCAAGATGGTGGGTACCGAGCACAGCAAGCGATACACGTCCGCTCGACTCTGGTTCGCGCCGAGCTGCTCCGCCTTCGGCATATTCCCAGCCGTACAGATGAAGCCCATCATGTTGTCCGAGCAGCCCGCGCTGTCGGTCTGGGTGCAGCCATCCGTTTGCGGAAACCCCGAGCAGCAGTAGTCGATCAAATCCCCTTCGTAGATGCCCTGCCCGCATTCGAGATCGGACACAAACGCTTCCGGGCGCTGCGAACCCCGGCACTGGTAGCCGTAGTTTGGGGCATCGCAGATCGCGACCGGGTTGAGCGCGCATGGCGTGAGCGCTTCGGAGCAGCAATAGCCTTGTGTGCCATCGGCCAACGCACCGCGATCGGCGCACACGACGCCCTGCGGCACGCCATCGGCGTAGGTCGGAGCTTCATCGGGCCGCGCCGAACCCGTGCAGGAGTAGCCGACCAAGCCGAGGTTCGGCGTCGCTCCGCCGTCAGGGTCCGGCACCCCGTTGCAGCCAAGCGCGGAGTCGGCGCTCACGACGCACACGCCGTGCGAGCTGCTGCTTTGCGTCGAGCAGGCGCCCGCGCCAATACCCGACGCGAGCAGCAGGCTCACGAACAAGCGAGACGTCGTGGATGACAAGGACATGACTAGCGCAGCCAACCTGGCGGTACCGGCGGCACCGGCAGCGTGGGAAATTGGCAGGCACGCGGCGCGCTGGCGTCCGTGATGCCGTTGGTCACCGTGACGCCGAGCCCGTTGGGCATGAAATTCACATTGCCGGGACCGAGCCGGATGTCGGCGAAGGCCGCCGCAACCGCCTGCGGCCCGATGTTGTCGACCACGACGTTGTCGAGCGTGATGGGGCCCGCCGGCAGCGAGGCATTGAAGCCCTCGAGCGTGACCACGGGCTGCACCGGGCTCATACAGGTCACGTCGTGGATGTTCTGGAACGTCAGGTTCTTGAACTGCGGGTAGCTGGTGCCGGCGAAGAGCGGATTATAGGCCGGCGTGATCATGATCGCGTTGGCGACGTCGCGCATACACACGTCGCTGAACGTGATGTTGTTGACGAGCCCGCCGCGGCTCGAATCCGACTTGACGCGGATGCCGTTCGAGTCCGCCGGGCTCGCGCCGTCACCGACCGGGCGCGTGTCACCGTCTACCGTCAAGTCGTAGACCGATACGTTTTCGACGCCGCGGTGCAGGACGCCGTTCATGTCCTGGTACGTGCCGTAGGTTTCGCTGCCGATCGACATGCCGTGTCCGGTACCGAAGTGATTGTGCGCGATCACGAGATCCGACACCCAATGTCCGCCCTTGATGGCGATCTGGTCGTCCCCCGTGCTGATGGTGCTACAAGCGATCACGCCGCAGGTCGCGATGTCGCTCGTGCCCGGATCGATGCCGTCCGTGTTGCGCGCGAAGTGCGGCGACATCGGCAGCCCTTGGCTATTGAGCCAATTCGAAGGCGTGAGCACCGTGACCCCCCAGACGATGAAGCCCTGCCCGGGCGCGTCGCAGCTGCCGTCCGCGGGCGAGGACGTGATCTTGACGTGGAACTTGGGGGAGTTGTGGAGCGTGATGCGGTAGAGCACGAAGCCGGTGGTGCCCGTGCTCAGATTGATCAGCGTCGGGTTGCCGATACTGCCGTCGATCTCTTGCAGGGCACCCGACATTTGCCACCACGAGTAGTCGTGCCCGACCAGTGGTTCGCCGCCCTGACCGTCGATCACACCGTCCCCGACGATCGCCGGGCTCGTGCCGCGCACGGTGATGAAGTCATTGCACGCGCCCGAGTCGTTGACGCCGAGCACGCCGCAGCTGCCCGTCTTCTGATAGAGGTCGGCGTTGCGCGAGGCGTATAGCGTCACGCCGCGATCGATCCAAAGCGTGCTGCTGTCCACCGTCAGGTGCGCGGCGACGAAAGCGTTGTTTGCGCCGTCGCTCACGAGCTTCACGGCGCGCCCGCTGCACGCGGCCAGGGCCGCCTGAATGCGGTTGGAGTCGAGGTCGTTCTCGTCAGGGCTGCTTTTGTCGGCGACCACGGTCTGGCAGACGTCCGTCGGCAGCGTGGGTTCGAGCGGTAAATTGGGGTCGTTGGCGCCGCAAACACCCGGCGCCGCGTCCGGCGCGACCGTGGCGTCCGGCGCGCTGCCGCACTGGTATTGCAGACCGGCGATCTTGTCGGAGCTGCAGCCGAGCGCGCAGCAAAGCGCCGGCCAGACGAAATGAAGCGCTCTCACCTCAACAGCCCTGACTGCCGGGACATGGCCACGCGCTCGAGCTCGCGCAGCTCCACCTGCGAACGCCGGAGTCACCGCCCTCGGGGCACACGCAGTAGCCTGCCTTCGAGCTACCGCTCGAGTCGAAATAGCTATCCTGCACGTTGCACAGCACGCACGTGGCGACGTCGCACGTCTCACCTGCCTTGGGCGTCGCCGTTGGGCAGGTCGCGTCGATCGCCGGCGGGATCTTGTAGCAGCTGTAGTCCTGCGCCGGGAAACTGCAGCCCTTTTGCTCGACGTATGTGCCGCTGGAGCACGTCTCCGACTTGAAGCCGAGACTGAGCGGGCCGCACGTCTTGTAACAGAGTTGGCTGTCCGTCGTCGTGCACACGCCACCCTTGGTGGGGGCGACACCGGCGGCGGTGATCGGCGCGTCACTACAGCTCGGGGTATACGGGTTACCTCCGGCGCCAGCCGTGCCGGTCGAGCCTCCGCCGCTTCCGCCGGACGACGCGTCGGCCGGCCCGACGTTCCCGTAAACGCCGGCGGCCAGCACGCGGGGCGGATCGTTGGGACCCGAGCACGCGTACACGGCGAGCCAGCTGCTCGCGAACAGGCCTACAAAAAGCCGCGGAAAAGCGTGTGTCATCGGTTCCAGCTTTCTGCCTATGCAGTAATGCCGGAGCGCGCCGAATCGATCGGTGGCAACGGCTCAGGCGGACGAGACAGCAGGCACCTTAGCACCCGCGATAGCCAGGTCACGGCTCGGCCGCGCAAAAAGAAACCCTTGCAGGTAGTCACATTTGAGAGCTTCCAGCGTCGTTTGCTCCGCGGGAGTCTCGACGCCTTCGGCGATGACCTTTTTTCCCATGTCGTGGCATAGGTCCACGATGGCGCGGATTAGTCGCCGCTTGACCGAGCTCTCGTGGACGTCGCGCACGAGCGACATGTCGAGCTTGACGAAATCCGGTTCGAGCTGCGTAAAGCTCGAGAGACCCGCATAGCCGGCGCCCAGGTCGTCGAGCGCGATGCGAAAGCCGAGCGCGCGCAACCTGGCGATGCGCTCCGGCACGCCATGGATGAGATCCAAGCTAGCGCGCTCGGTGATTTCCAGCACCACCTGTGATGCAAAGCGCGACAGCGGTGCGTTCGGCGAAGCCAACTGGGGGTCGGCCAAATCATCCGCGTGCAAATTGACGAACAGGCAGGCGTCCTCCATGCCGCATTGCGCCAGATCGGCCGCTACGCGGTCGCGCACGCTGCGCCCCACGTCCCGCAGCCTGTCCGTCCGCTGCGCCGCGTTGAGCACGGCCCCTGGGTGCGGCAGCACGGCCTCGTCACTGCGCATCAACGCCTCACAGGCGAACGTCTCGCGCGTTTGCGTGTGAACGATCGGTTGGTACGCCATCCACAGCGAAGACAGCGCGCGATCGAGCGCTGTTTCGACGCCTGCGCGATCGCCGACACGAAAGGTACCGCTGCCGTACTGTTCGACGAATTCACGCTTGATGCGCGCCGCACGGCTGGCGTCGACTGCCAGATCCACGACCGTGCAGAGATGCTCGCCGTTCACGGGCTTTACCAAGTACTGAAACGCACCGTACTCGACGGCCGCCGCCGCGGAGCTCACGTCCGGCTTGCCCGTCACGAGCACGACTTGAACGTCCGGATCATGCTCGCGCGTCGCGCGCAAGAGCTGGATCCCGTTCATTCCGGGCATGTGAATGTCGCTGATGACCAAATCGAACGATTGCACGGCGAGCTCTGCAGTGGCTTGCACTCCGCTCGCTGCGCAAGTGATGCGATAGCCGCTGCGCGCAAGCACCCGCGCAGTAACGCGCAGCAGCGCCTCGTCGTCGTCCACTAACAGCACTTGCTTCATGCCCTTTTCCGGGGCGTCCGGCGCTCCGCTCACGCTTCCCATAACCCAAGACTCTAGCAGAGACTTCGCTCGCTGAAGGCACAGCTTGCGTAGATTCTCAACCATCGGTTGTGTGCGCTACCCGCGCGCGAGCCGTAGTGAAACGGGCGGCGCGTGCGTCGAAGCGTTTTGGGGGTCCCTGCCCAGCCGGCCAACCAGGAAATTCTGGCCAGAAACCAGAGGGAAATAGCGCTTGGGCCGATAGCCACGGAATTCAGGGGAGCCGGCCATTATCTTGGCGCGAGACCGGCCGTTGCAACATGCGCTGAGTCTGATCGCAAGCAAGCGTCGAGGGAGCATTCGAAAGTGATGGTGATAGCCGAGCCTGTCCAAGGTGCGGGCGCGTGCGTCCGAAGCGAGCCGAGAGTGGCGTGGACCGACCAAACGCTCGTCTAGGGTGCGCAAGAGGTGCCCCTGCCCATGCCTGACCGAACCCGCATCCTCGCCGTCGTGGCGGGGACGCTGGTCTGCGCCGTGCCGCTGTCGCACGTCGTGGAAACGATGCGACCATTGCCGATCGAGCACTTTGCCGGCGCACCTTCGTTCGTGCTCGGACTGTCGAGGATCCGCGGCCTCGCCACGCCGGTCGTGGACCTGCGCGCCCTGCTCGGGACGAGCACGACCGGCGAGCTCACGCGTTTTGCGTCGCTACGCGTCGGCGTGAGACAAGTCGCGTTAGCGGTAGACCGAGTGCTGGGAGTGCGCGCGCTCGGCAGCGCGCACTCCGACGAGTTGCCGGCGCTCTTGAGCGGAGCGGCCGGCGATCTGGTCGAAGCGATCGCCGAGCTCGACCAAGAGCTCTTGCTCGTCCTGCGCGCCGGGCGCCTGTGCCCGGAAGCCGCTCTACAAGCGCTCGCGGCGGTGTCCGTATGAGTCTGCGCACCGAAGACGTACGCGCGTTTCGCAGCCTGGTCGGCAAGCACATCGGCTTGGACTTCGATGACTCGAAACTCGACTATTTGAGTGAGGTCTTGCGTGAACGCCTCAAAGCCCACGACAGCACGGCGCTCGACTCCTACGTCGACCGCCTCGGCAACGGCAACCGCGAGGAGCTCCGCGCGCTCGCCGAACAGCTGACCGTAACCGAGACGTATTTCTTCAGATATTGGGATCACTTCCGCGCGTTTTCGGAGCTGGTGCTACCGAAGCTCCTGCGCGCTCGTCGAGGGACCGGCAAGATCCGCGTCCTCTCGGCCGGCTGCGCGTCGGGCGAGGAGGCCTATTCACTCGCGATGCTCGCGCGCGAGCACGTGCCTGATCTCGAAAGCATCGAGATCCTCGGCGTCGACATCAATCCGGCGATGATCCAGAAGGCCCTGTGCGGTCGCTACTCGCCGTGGGCTTTGCGCACGACGCCGCCTGCCTACGCGGAGCGCTATTTTCAAGCGGGCAAGGGCACGTTCACGCTGTTGCCCACGGTGGTCCGAGCCGCGGCGTTCGAGGAGGGCAACCTGGTCGACGCGAGCTCGAGCTTTTGGCAGGCCCGCTACGATCTAGTCTTTTGTAGGAACGCGCTGATGTATTTCGCGCCGGAGGTCGCGGCTGAGGTCGTGAAGCGCATCGCGCGTTGTCTGAATCCAGGTGGGTATCTTTTCCTCGGTCACGCCGAAACGCTGCGCGGCCTCTCGACGGACTTCCATTTGTGCCATACGCACGACACCTTCTATTACTGCTTGCGCAGCGAAGCGGAACGAGGCACGGCAGACGAACACCGCACGCTCCCTCCCGTCAGCGTCCCCACGCCGGCACTCGCGCAGAGCGACTCGAGCTGGGTCGAGCTGATTCGCGGGGCTTCCGATCGCATCGCGTCGCTCACGACGCCGACTCAGTCGCGGCCCGCGTACCTCACCTCGTCGGCGGCGCCGCGCGCAGACACGCGCTCAGCCCTGGCACGAGCGGTCGGCATGCTGGAAGAAGAGCGATTTGCGGAAGCGCTCGCCGTGCTGCACGCCTTGCCCACATCCGCGCGCAAAGACCCGGAGGCGCTCCTGCTGCGTGCCGTGGTGTTGACCAACAGCGGCGAGCTCACCGAGGCCGAACGCGCCTGCAGCGAGCTGCTCAAGCTGGACGAGCTGAACGCGGGCGCGCACTACCTGAGTGCGCTTTGTCGCGAACACGCGGGCGACTACGCGGCCGCGCTCGACCACGATCGCACGGCCGCCTACCTGGAGGACGGCTTCGCCATGCCTCACGTGCACATGGGGCTCCTGGCGGTTCGTATCGGCCGGAACGAAGAAGCGCTCAGCGCGTTCGGTAAAGCGTTGCGCCTGCTCGCTCGCGAAGACGCATCGCGGATCTTGTTGTTCGGGGGCGGCTTTCGACGCGAAGCGTTGCTCGAGCTCTGTCGCTCGAAGCTCACACAATTGGGAGCGCCGCCATGAGCGACCCGCTGCTCTACGGTAAAGTAGCCGACCTTCGCCGCGCGTTCGATCAAGCCTTCTCCGCCGCGCCCACGACAGCCGACGCAGAGCTCGAGGACCTGATCACCGTGCAGATCGCGGGCAAGCCCCACGCGCTGCGGGCCCGCGAAATCTCGGGCTTGTTTCTGCATCGCAGCGTGCTCAAGGTGCCGACGCGGCGCAGCGAGCTGCTCGGCATCGCCGGCATTCGCAGCGCGCTGGTCCCGATCTACGATCTTGCCGCGTTGCTGGAGCTCGGCCAGAGCACGAGCGCGTCGCCCTGGATCGCGGTCTGCGACAGCTTGGAGCCGCTCGGTTTGTCGTTTCAAAGCCTAGAGGGCCTGCTGCGCGTCGCGAAGAACTGCGTGAGCGAAGCGACTCTGGACACTGCTTCGGGTTTACCGCGCAGTGTGCTGCGCGTGAACGATCAAACGTATCCCATCGTGGAAGTGGGTCTGTTGGTGAAGAAGCTGAAGGGGCTCGGAACTTTATCCGAGCCCGGCAAGGACAGGTAGTGATGGCATGGACGTTCGGTAAGAAAATCGCGGCAGGCTTCGGCATTTCCGTGGCCATGTTGGTCTTGGTCGGCATGATCGCCTACCGAGAGACGGACTCCTTGATGGAGAACGACCGCATGGTGACGCACACCCACACGGTGTTGGAGCAGCTCACGCTGCTGCTCTCGGCCATGCAAGACGCCGAAACGGCCCACCGTGGCTTTTTGGTGATGGGTGAGGACACCTACCTCGAGCCCTATCAATCAGCGCTCGCGCACATCGGCCCCATCCTCAGCACGCTCCGCGGCCTGACCTCGGACAACGACCGGCAGCAACGCCGACTGGACCAGGCAGACGCGCTGATCCAGTCCAAACTCGGCGTGATCAAACACTCGATCGAGCTCAGGCGCACGGAAGGCATGCTGAGCGCACGGACGGAGTTGACCGAGGGCAAGCAGGTGATGGACGACTTCAGACGGGTCGTTCAAGCCATGGAGCAGGAGGAGCACGACCTATTGAAGCAACGCAGCTCCGCGGCCGAATCCGGCGCCAAGGCGGCGCAATTCGGGATCGCCGCGGCCTCGCTGTTCGCGCTGCTCTTCGTGGGTCTGGCCGGTTGGACCATCACGCGCTCGCTCAACGCGCAGCTCTCGTCGGCCACCGCCAACATCCGCAGCTCGTCCACCGAGCTCGAAGCCGCCGCCACGCAGCAGGCCAGCGGCGCGCGCGAGCAATCCTCGGCCACCAGCGAAGTGTCGACCACGCTGCGCGAGCTGCTCTCGACGGCCAAGCAAATCGCGGAGAGCGCGCAACGCGTGGCGCGCATCGCCGACGACACCGCACACGGTGCCCGCAGCGGCGACGAGACCGTGCTGCGCGCCAGCGACGCCGTGCAGAGCATCAAGCGCCAGGTCGACTTGATCGTGGCGCACATGCTCGACCTCGGCAAAAAGTCGCAGCAGGTCGGCGGCATCGTCGAGCTGATCAACGAGCTGGCCGAGCAAACGAACATCCTGGCCATCAACGCCACGATCGAAGCGGCCGGCGCGGGCGACGCGGGCAAGCGCTTCGGCGTGGTGGCGGACGAGATCCGCAAGCTTGCCGATCGGGTGGCTGGCTCGACCAAGGAGATTCGCGGGTTGATCGACGACATTCGCAGCGCGGTGAACACGACCGTGATGGCCACCGAGGGCGGCAGCAAGGCGGTCGAAGCGGGTAGCAAGCAATTCGTCGAGCTGACGACGTCCTTCAAACAGATCGTCGAGCTCGTGGGTACGACCACCGAGGCCGCGCGTGAGATCGAGCTCAGCACGAAGCAACAGAGCACGGCGGTCGAGCAGGTCAATCTGGCGATCACGAACGTGGCGCAAGCCACCAAGGAGAATGAAGCGAGCTCGAACCAGACGCTGCAAACCGCGCGGCAGCTGACCGCGCTTTCGCGCGAGTTGACGCGCATGATTCAAACCGACGAGGCCGCCTAAGCCCGAGTAGACAGCGCGCATGCCGGAAGACCGCTACAAATATTTCCGAATCGAGGCCCGCGAACTGGTCGAGGGTCTTGTCAAAGGAGTGCTCGATCTCGAAACCACGAGCGGCACGGACGCGGTGGTCGCGCGCTTGCTCCGGCTCGCGCACACGCTGAAGGGCGCCGCGCGCATCGTCAAGCTAGCCGGCGTCGCCCAGCACGCCCATCAGATCGAGGAGATCCTCGAACCGTTTCGCGCGGTCAAGACGCTGGTCGCGCGCGATCGAATCAACGCTCTGCTGGCCGAGCTCGACGCGATCTCGTCCGCCTTGAAGCGCATCGAGCTCGTGGACGCGCCCGTAGGCGCCAACCCGCCCGCTCAGGAGCAAGCGTTCGAGACGGTTCGCGTGGGCGTCACCGAGATGGACGCCATCTTGGAGGGCGTCGCGGAAGCCAGCGCTCACGTGCACGCGCTGCGTGCCAACGGCGATCGCCTGGAGCGCGCGCGGCAGTTGATCGAGATCCTGCTCGATCAACTCGGTCCGCGCCAGGTGGCGCGAGGCGTTCCGACCGCAGCGCTGGCGCGCAGCTACCCGCTTTTGGAAGAGCTCAAGGCCTCGTTGTCGGGCGTCGGACGCGACACGACCGCTCGCCTCGAGCAGATCGACGCCGAGCTCACGCAAATGCGCGAGGCCGCCGGCAAGTTGCGGCTGCACCCGGTGAGCTCGCTGTTCGGCGCGCTCGAACGGGCCGCGCGCGACGCGGCGCAGTCGCTCGACAAGAGCGTGTCGTTCAAGGCTAGCGGCGGTGAGATTCGCGTCGACGCTCCAGTGCTGACCGCCGTGCGCGACGCTCTGTCGCACGCGATTCGCAATGCCGTCGCTCACGGCATCGAGAGCGCCACCGAGCGCGAACGCGCGGGAAAGCCGGCGAGCGGGCTGGTGGAGCTGACCGTCGAACGCCGCGGTAACCGCGCGGCGTTTCGCTGCACAGACGACGGCCGCGGCATCGACGTCGCGGCCCTGCGCAGCGTGGCCGTCGAGCGCGGCTTGCTGTCCGCGGCCCAGGCTCATGGCCTCGACGTCGACGGCGTCTACGAGCTCCTGCTCAACGGACGCCTCAGCACGACGCGCACGGTGAGCGAGCTCTCCGGGCGCGGGATCGGCCTCAACGTGGTGCGCGAGATCGGGCAACGCCTGAACGGCGAGGTCAAGATCGAGAGCGAGCCGGGTCGGGGCACCACGCTGGAAATCAGCGTACCGATCTCGCTCGCGTCGTTGCCCGTGCTGGTCGTCGGCGCGGCAGAGTCGGCGGCCGCGTTGCCGCTCGACGCGGTCCGCGAAACCTTTCGCCTGCCCGATACCGAGGTCACTCGCACCGCCGAGGGAGAGTCCATCGTGCGCGCCGGCAAGCTGATGCCGTTTCGCCCACTCGGCGAGCTGCTCGGCGACGGGCGCGCGCGGGCGCGGGCAGCTACCTGGTCGGTGGTCGTCGTGGCGTCGGCCAGCGCGCTCGTCGCGCTCGGGGTCGATCGCCTGCAGGGCGCGACGACGCGCGTCGTCAAGCCGCTGCCGGCCTGGCTCGAGCTCGATCCGATCGTGGCGGGTGCTTCCTTCGACGTCGCGGGCAATCCCGAGCTCGTGCTCGATCCGAACGGGCTCGTAGCGGCAGCCAAGAGCAAAGGCGTCGCGCCGCCGCTGCCGACGCGCGCTGCGCGCCTGCCCGTGCTGATCATCGACGATTCGCTGACGACCCGCATGCTCGAGCAGAGCATTCTCGAATCCGCCGGCTACACGGTGGAGCTGGCCACTTCGGCCGAGGAGGGCTTGAGCAAGGCGAAACTCAAGCGCTACGGGCTATTCTTGGTCGACGTCGAAATGCCGGGCATGAGCGGTTTCGAGTTCGTCAGCGAGACCAAGCGCGACCCGGGCCTGCGCGAGATCCCTGCCATCCTCGTCACGTCCCGCGCGGCGCCCGAGGATCGCGCGCGCGGCAGGCAGGTGGGCGCGCACGCATACGTGATCAAGGGCGAGTTCGATCAGAGCTACCTGCTCAAGACCATTCGGGAGCTGCTCGGCTGAGCCATGGCCAAAATCCGCGTGCTCGTAGTCGAAGATTCGCTGACGATTCGCCAGCACCTGGTGAACATCGTGCGGGCGGATCCCGATCTCGAACTATTGGGCGAGACCGACAACGGCAAGTCGGCCATCGAGCTGTGCCAAACGCTGCGTCCCGACGTAATGACGCTCGACATGATGCTGCCCGTCCTGACGGGCTTGCAGGCCACCGAGCAGATCATGGCGCACTGTCCGACGCCGATCCTGATCGTGTCGGCATCGATCAATCGCGGCGAGCTGTTTCGGACCTACGACGCGCTGGCGGCCGGCGCCGTCGACGTGCTGGAGAAACCCACCGGTCAAGAGCCGGACGGGCAATGGGAGCGCCGCTTCCTGTCGACTTTGAAGCTCGGTTCTCGCATCAAGGTGATCACCCACTTGCGCGGCCGACTCGCGCACTGGCAGCGCGCCGCGCAGCTCAATCCCGATCGCGTCGGAG
>DASYCR010000247.1:0-10097 GCA_036500095.1 Polyangiaceae bacterium | reverse complement strand
CGAGCTGCTGCTTGAGCTGATTGACGATGTCTGTCTGTCGCTCGAGCTCGGCGCGGTCCGCTGCGTGATCGGCCTTCTCTTTGTCGTTCTGATGCGTGAGCGCGTTGTACTTCGCGAGCTGCGCTTGCCACTCGTCCTCCGAATAACCACAGCCTGCGAGAGTCAGCGTCAACAACAAGGCGAGATACCGAAAGCACATCGTGAGAAGACCTCCTGGGGGCGGGCCGAAGCCAGCCGTCGGGCCCGACAGTCGGCGAGGCCTGCGGAGCTGTCAAGCCGGCGTCGTTACAAGCTCGCTTGCTCGCTTGCCAGTCCGGCGTTAGCGCGGCGGCGGCGGCGCTCACGTAAGCCGAAAAAGACGGCTACTAACGTCAGAGCGAGACTCGCTCCGTGCTGGGCCGGTGCCGTCGCGAACTCGCAGCTCGGCTCGGGCAGAGGCCGTGGGGGCTCGGGCAGTGCGCCCCCGCACACACCGGAAAACCCATGCAATGGGGTGCAGTCGACAGCCGTCACGGGACGTGACGTCGGATAGGCCGCGCAGATCGCGTCGATGTCGTCTTGCTCCAGCGAACGCACGCTGGTGTCGCCCTTGGTGTAGCCCGGCGCCATCGTCGCACCCGCTACCTTGGTGTGCGACAGCCCCAAAAAATGACCCGCCTCGTGGGTCAAGATCGAATCGAGATCCGCGCCCGTCGCCGGGTCGTCGGTGCTCAATGGATCGGGACCCGAGCCGTTGAGCTCGACGTCAACGTCCTGAATGTCGGGCTTGTCCAGATCGTAGTGAACGGTCGTCATGCCGAGCACGTCCTCGCCGCCGATGTACGGCCAGACGTCGTCTCGGAACATCCAGATGTTGGCGTTGCCACCCGTGTGGTTGATCTCCACGCGATCGCAGGCCACGGCGCCCAGATTCTGGACCTGAAGGGACACGGCTCCGCCTCCCTGGCATGGGGCCTGGGTCCAGCGCTCGAGCGCGGTCTGCACCATGACCGCGAAGTCTTGCGCGGAGATGCGGGGCTTGGTCGAGCCGTCTTGTTGAACGCTGAACCCGACGCACAGGCTCGGCCACGAGATGGGCACGCCCGTGACGATGCAACCGGCGTCATCGAACACGCAGCCTTGTGTGGGATCCGTCGGATTGCAGTCGTGCGTCAGACAATAGGCCGACGCGAGGTGGCTCGTGGCGAGCGTCAGGAGCGCTCCGAGACCGGCGAGCGTCAGCGGTTTCATGGTTCGAGCACGCGTCGCAGCGCGTCTTTGGCGGACGCGATGGTCAAGCCCGACAAGGCTCGCACCGCTGACTTCTCGAATCCGAGTAAGTCGGGCAGCCGCGGACTCGGGGTCAGGCGCGGAGTGCCGGCCTCGTCTGTCAGCACGGGGAAATGCCCCTGGGCCATGCCCGTCAGCCAATAGGGCTCGCCGCCACGCGCGAGCTGCCTGAGGAACACGACGCACGGAGCGCCGAGCTCGAACTCGGCTTGCCCTGCCACGTATTCGCCGCTGCGTCCGACGACGCCGCCGAGCATGCGTACGGCGAGTACCGACTCGGCGGGCGGCGCCTTGCCGAGCACGTCTTCGATCTGAAATTCGACGTCTGTCACGATCCGCTGTGAGCCGGGAAAGTTTTGAAAGTGCGAGCGTGCGCCGAGCGCGCGTCCGAGCACGATGCGATCGCTTCTTTGAGCCAAGGCTTGCAAGCTGAGCGCGCGCATCACCGTCGCGTGAGCGGTACGGTTGCCGAGCACCGTGAACGCGCTCGCGGCCAGGGTTTGCATGAGACGACGACGAGTGAAGGCTGGCATCAGCTTTTTCCACGCGAGCGGACCCGGAGCGCGAGCGAAACCAAAGCAAGCGCCAAGAGCGTCACGACTCCGGAATCCGGGCTCCCGCCCACCGCGCAACCGGTTTGCGGGATCGGGAGCCCGTTGCCGGGGCCATCGTTGGGATCGGAGCCCATGCGCAGCTCGTCGAGGTCTGGGATGCCGTCGCCATCGCTGTCGGTTTGCTCCGCGTCCATCGTGGCGAGGGCGCGATTCAGAGACCCGACGTCATTTTTCCCAGTCGCCCCCTGGCTGAGCACCGCGCGCCCGAAGTCGGTGACTACCGTGCCTGGCCCGCCGAGGTCGCTCGAGTGGCAGAGCGTACAGGGCGGCGCGGGCTGCTCGCCGCCGATGTATTTGAGCACGGCGTCCGGGTAGTTGGGCGACGCATGCGCGACGCGACTCGACATGACGAGCGCGCTCAGCGCGAGCAAAAAAAGGAAGCGTGCGGTCATAGGTACAGGTGCGCCTGGAGCAAAAAAGAGATCGCGCTCGTGCGGCCACCGCTGCTGCCGATGCTCTGAAACACATTGTCGAGCCGAATATCCGCGTGGGGCGCGAAGAACCACGCATACGAGAGCCAGCCGCCATAGGACACGGGTGGGTCGAGCACCCCGACGTTGCTCGCTTCACCCGTCAAAATGAAGTGCACGCCTTGCGTTGCTTCGATGTCGGCTTGCGCGTAGCCGACCACGCCCTTACGCCTCAGCTGATACTTGGGCGATTCGAGGACGTAGTCCCATTCACTCAAGATCACGAGCGGTTGCCAAGGCGTGAGCCAGCGCGTGAACACGCCGTGCGCGTGGCGCCATTCTTCGCGCAGGAGCAGGGTGTCGAGTTCGACGTGCGTGATGCGACTGCTGACCCCGACGCCGAGCGTCGGCATCGGGAATAGTTCGGCCTGCAGGCTGTAGCCGCGCTCCCGGAACGCGTCGGGCCGCAGCTGAAAATTGCCGAGAATGCCGAGCAGCTCCGCGTGGAAGCGGTCGCTCAAGAAGCTGCAGGAAACGCCGTATTGCTGCTGGTCGTCGATGTTGGCGCGCGTATAGGCGCGAGCCCACAGCGTATGCTCGATGTTGCGAATGCCGAACGGCACGTTCATGCGGCCGGCGCGTAGCAGCCAGGCCTGATCGTCGTCGAGCCAATAGCCGACCCAGTGCTGGCGCGATACCAAGTTGGAGTCGGTGCCGCGCGTGAGGGCCGCGCCGAGCGCGCCGCGCGGCGCATAGCCGAGGCTCCCCGAAGCGACGAAGCGCCCCTTTTGGATCGAAGCGTCCAAGTCCGCCTGCATCCAGATCAGATCGTGACGAAGCTTGGTCTGCTCGATCTTGGTGTGGAGCGACAAGACTCGGAGATCGCCGCCAAGTTGCGCAAGCTCGCTGTCACCCAGCTCGAGCTTGGGCGTGCTACCCGCGTCATCCGGCTTGTCGAACCAGTAGCGGGTCCTGAGGAGCTGCTCGGCCATCGCCCGGCCGTACTCCGTCATTGGTCCGGCGCCCGATGGATCCACGTGACACTGCGCGCACTGCGTGTAGCCGTGCCGGATCATCCAGGCGTATGCGTGCGCGCGACTGGGAAAAAAAGTGACCGATAACGCGAGCAGGCAGGCGTGCCAGATCAGCCGTGACTTCCCGCGAAAAACCCTGGCGAATCGCGTGCCGCGCGGCATGGTCCGGGCACATAACATCGAGCCTCACTGGCGCTGTGTAACAATTGAGTGCCGCTTCGGCGACGCAGCTCGACGCTGCCCTTCGCGCGCGAACGACGGCGCGTCAATGTTGTTTGACGAGCACGTCGTCGAACAGCACGCTGAGCGGCGCGGCGTCGAACGTCTTCACACAGACGAGCCGCACGGACATCGCTTGCGCATTCGGCGGAGCGTCGGCGTCCATCTCGGCGATCGACCACGAGTCGAGCGCAGCGGGGAGATTCGAGGTCCGACTGAGCAGCGCGTCTCCGCTACAGTCGGTCGACGCATAGAAACTCAGGTTCATGCCGCCCGAGCCCGTGCTCGATTGGTCGCTCTTGATGTAGAGCTTGGCGAAGAACTCGTAGCTTGCGCCGCCGATAGCCGCGATGCATTGGCGCGTGCCGCTCATCGTCAACCCACTCAAAGACGATTGAGTCGTATTGTCGACGCGGAGCGAACCCGAATCGCTGCGACCATCGGCGTCCAGATTTTGCCAGCCCTGATCGGTCGCCGGATCCGCCGACCAATCGGCTAGATTTTGGCTGTCGAAAGCGGAGTCTTTGACGAGACTTTCGCTGCAATCCGCGACCGAATCCTGATCGAGATCCGGGCAAGCGCTGGCCCTCGCGCTGCCGGCTCCCGCGCTCGAGGTGCCACCAGCGCCCGTCGTACTCGTGGTGCCGCCAGCGCCGGAACCTGCAACTGAGGTGCCTCCTTCGGCGCCAGAGCCGGCGACGCTCGCGTCCGCGCCGCCATCCGAGACAGTGCCGCCGGAGCCCGCCGAGTCGAGCGAGCCGGCCGAGCCACTCGTGCCTGCCGAGCCGTTCGCGTCCGCGTGCTCACCTGCATCGAGGTCGTCGCTTGTCTGTGCGCCGAGCGTGCGCGTGTCGAGCGGACAACCCGCAAGGAACAACGAAGTAAAAAGTGCCGCGACACGCGTCGGCAGCGCACGTCCGGAGAGCACTAAAAGCTCCTGAAAGCGCTCACACCCCATGCGCTACCGGCAACCGGCGCGAGCGTCCAAGTGCGGGCGTTCGTTGGCGCCGACGGAGCCGAGCCGAGGTAAAAGGCGGTCGCGCCGATCAAGGCGGCTCCACCGACCCCGAAGCCCACGAACGACCAAGTTCGGAACATCTTGGCGTCGTCGACCAAGTGTTGGTGGTGATCGATCTCGGCTTGCGTGCAGTCGACGCTCGTGGGACAGGTCTCGGTCGCCGCGACGTTGTTCGCGTGGTATTTCAAGGCAAATACGCTGCCGACGGCCAGCGCGCCGACGCCCACGCCGGCCAGCGAGAGCGTGTAGAGGGTGCGCGGCGCGAGGTGTGAGTCGCGCGCCGAATCGTGCTCGACCGGCGACGGCGCGGCGTGCTTGGTCTTTGGCGGCTTCTCCGTTGGCGGCGGCTCGCTACCATTTTCACACGCGCTCGGTGTCGATGCTTCGAGCATCGGGACGTCGACGGTCTTGCTTTCGGCGGCGCGGACTTCAATCTCGAGCGACCATGGTTTCTTGTGAGGCGCGCTGGCTTCGAGTCGATATTTCCCCGGGTCGACGACTACGTCGTTGCCGTAGTCGCTGGACGGAATCAACGCTTGAGCTCTGCGCAGCTTGAGCTCGGGGTCCTTGTCGTGCACGTCAATCATCAGATGCGCGAGGCGCGGTTCGAGGGCGAGCGCGCGATCGCGGGACATTTGCTCGCGCTCGCTCTGCCCCGCTGTGCGCGCGCTGGCCGCGACGCCCAGAAAGAGAGCGCGCGCGCTGGCGGTGCGCCCGAGGTGTTCCCAGCAATCAGCCAAGTTGTATTGGATGCCGACACCGACATGCAAGCGAAGCGCGTCTTCGAATTTCGTGCAGGCTTTGTCGTAGTCGCCGGCCGCGGCCAACGTGCGACCGTCGTTGAAGAGCACCTTCGAGGCGGCCTCGTCCGCGGCTCCGTCCGCGCGTGCCGCTCGCGGCGTACAGAGCGCGAGGCAAAGGCTGGCACACAGCAGGGAACGCGTCGATCGAGGCAGGTTGGCGCTAGTTGGCATCGTCGAAGAGATCCTGTGCGCGCGCGCTCAGCGCGGTTGGTTTGGAAGCTAGCGTTGCGGACTTGCGGCTGGTCGGTTCTTCAGCGACTGGCCCGTCGTCGGCTGCGGTGCGGATTGCGGCGCGCGGCGCGCGCTCTACGGGTGGCGCGGGTGCGCGGGGTCGCGCGGCGAGCATTGGCGCAGGCGAGCCGGTTGGTTTTGGCGCGCTCGCTACTGGCACGACGCTGGGCACACTCGGTGGCGCAGCGCTAGCCGCCGCCTGCACCGGCTCTGCCACCGCCGGAGAGAGCTCCGCAACCAGGCTGCGATTGCGCGCGGCGCTTGCGGCGAGCGCGCTCTGCATCGTGCGTGCGGCGATGAAGGCTCCGCCCGCCGCGGCTGCGGCGAAGCCGACGGCGACCAGCGCAAGTTCAGCGACCTTGCGGCGTGTTTTGTGGTCGACGGGCGGCGCTGAGCTGCCGAGGTGGACAATCGCGTGCGTTGGAGCTCGAGCGCCGCTTGGAGCTTGGGACGGCATCGGGGGCGGGAGCGTGCTGCGCGTGCGGCGGTTGATCAGCTTACCGATGCGCTCGATCGAGCGAATGCCCTCTGCAGACGCAAAGGGCTGCAGGGTGCTGGCGAGCGCGAAGACGGTCGCCGGGCGATCCTCGCGGTCCTTGGCCAAACAGCGCAAAATGATCGACTCGAGCTCGGCCGGCACGTCTGGACAGATGCTGCTGGCAGACGGCGGAGGATCGGCGACGATCATGGCGAGCAGGCCCGGAGTCGTGCCGGCCTCGAATGCGCGGCTACCGCTGAGAAGCTCGTGTAAGACGGCGCCGAGCGCCCAGATGTCCACGCGCGCGTCGAGCTCGCCGGGTTCGCGAATTTGTTCGGGCGAAAGGTAGCCGAGCGATGGCATGACGACGCTTGCGCGATCCATGACGGCGCCCGTGAACGGATCGTCGGACACGCAGAAATCCAGCACCTTGAGCTGCTGAGGTCCGTCGGGTTGACGCACGAGGAACAGGTTCGACAATTTCAAATTGCCGTGCACGAGGCCGAGCCTGTGCGCCTCGGCCAGGCCTTCCGCGGCCTGGAGCAAGAGATCGACTGCTTCCGGCACCGGCAGCCGCTCGCGAACACCGAGCACGCCGCGCAAGTCGGAGCCGACCAGGTGGTCGCTCGCCACGTACGGCACGCCGGAATCGAGCGCTCCGATATCGAGAATGCGCGCGACGTGATCGCCTCGGATGCGGGCGGCGGCGCGCGCGCCACGCAGGAATCGCGCGACGCTTTCCGGCTGAGTCCGCGGATCCGCGAGCAGCAGCTTGAGCACGACCCGCTGCCCGAGCTCGCTGTGCAACGCTTCGACGGTCAAGCTCGAAAAGCTGCCGCGGTGCACGCGCTCTACGCGATATTTCCCCGCGATCACGGTCCCGACGCGCAGCTGTTCGAGTCGGTCCCTCGCGTTTGCGCCCTCCACGACGGACTCTTCGTCGTGAAGCAGCTCGGCGTCCGACACCTGCTCGTCTTCGTTCGAATCCTGACTCGCCTCGTGCATGCGCGCGTCATACTTGCAAGCGGTGACAAGTCCGTGACTTTGGGATTGCGCGAGCAGGGCGCCAGGCTCTCCCCTGGCGCCAGGCTGCGTTCAGCGCAGCAAGCGGTCTCGAGCTACGCACGAATCGGGGTCGAAATTAGCAACTAGATGTTACGGCGCTTTCACCTAGGTAGCTTGCATACCGTTTACGGTGCCGGACTCGGGATTCTGTATTTGGTCGGGCTGAGCAAAAGGAACAACGAGCATGCGCCGCGTACGGCTCTACCTATCGGGGATTGCGTGTCTCGCGCAGGCTGGGGCTCTGCTGCTCCTGCCGAGCTGCTCGCGCATGGATCAGCGCACGCTCCAGGGACCCGATGGCGCCGTGGGGTCGCTTGGGTTCGACCTGCAAGTTTCACCTGGAGTCATCGTCAACAGCGTGAAGTACACGATCGCGGGGCCCGGCGGCTATCTCGCGACTGACACCGTCGACGTTTCTCAAAGCTCGACGTTTGGGGCCTTAATCGGAGGCATTCCAGCGGGTGGCGGCTATACCATTACGCTTTCCGCGAGATCAGCGGATGGTCAGACGACCTGCTCGGGTCAAGCAGCGTTCTCGGTCGTCGCGGGTCAGACCGACACAATCTCGGTGCCGCTCGAGTGCCAAGGTCCAGCTCGCACGGGCAACATCGTCGTCAACGCCACCTTCGCCTTCTGTCCGGTGATCGAGCAGTTCGAAGTCTCGTCGCTGAGCATCGTGGTGGGCGGCACGTTGCGCATGCGAAGCTCGGCGGTCGATCCCGATCCAGGTCCGCTGCCTTTGGCCTACGGCTGGAGCGCGACGCAAGGCACGTTCTCCGATCCGACCTCGGCCAATACCCAATACAAGTGCACGACCGTCGGCTCGCCCGTGATCACGCTCACGGTCTCCGACGGCAATCCGAGCGGGCCCGGCTGTCCCGCGTCGCAATCGGGCGACGTCACGTGCACGGCTTGCGGCGCGGACAGCGCCCCGTGCGACGACGGCAACGAGTGCACGCTCAACGACGCGTGTCAGGCGAACGCCTGCACGGGCGCGCCGGCCCCAGTGCGCACGAGTTGCCAGAGCAGCAGACTGTGCGACGGCGCAGGAACATGCGTCGATTGCGTGAGCGCCAGCGATTGCCCCGGAACCGACAGCGCCTGCGCCACGCGCAGCTGCACTGCCGGAAAATGCGGTGTCGCGTTCACGGCGGCGGGCTCGCGCAATCCGGCCCAGACCGCGGGCGATTGTCACGCCAATCAGTGCGACGGCATGGGCAACATCGTGTCCGTGGTCGACGACACCGATCTGCCGGTCGACGCGCGGGAGTGCACACAGGATGTCTGCGCGAACGGCGTCGCCTCCAATCCGCCGCTGCCGCCGGAGGTTCGCTGCCAAACTTCGCGGGTGTGCGACGGAGCCGGTTCGTGCGTGGACTGCATCGTCGCGGCGGATTGTCCCGGCGCGGACACGACCTGCTCCACGCGCACGTGCAACGCGAACGTGTGCGGCGCGACGCGCGCGGCGCGACGCGCGCGGCCGAAGGTAAGACGTGCACGGACAATGACGGACAAATCTGCGACGGTGTCGGGGCCTGCGTGCCGGTTACCTTCAAGGTTGCGCGCGTTGGGACCGGCACGAGCACGCTGACCAGCAGCACCTCGGCGCCGGTGTTCATCGAGCAGCATGCGCTCGATGGCTCGCTATTGGGCACGCCGCTGCCGCTGCCGACGACTGTGAACGGCGCAAACAAGCCCTTTTCGTTGACGGGGACCGCCGTGACCGAAGGCGATCTGACGCGTTCCGCGGACGGTCGCTTCTTGTCGATCACCGGCTATGCAGTGGCACCAGGGGCGAGCAATGTCGGGATCAGTCTCGCGAGCGATGTGCCGCGCTTGGTTGCGCGCATCGACGCTTCCGGAGCGATCGACACATCGACGCTGCTCGGCGGAGCCTTCAGCTTGGGCAATCCGCGCGGTGCGGCGTCCGCTGACGGCTCCTCTTTTTGGGTTGGCGGCTCCGGCGCGACCACGGCAGGTACTCCGCCGGGCGGTGTCTGGTTCGTGCGACTGGGCGGGAGCGGCGAGAGCCAGCTGATCACGACAGGCGTTCACTGGGTGCAGGTATTCGGCGGACAGCTTTTTACGAGCGGCAACGCCTCGACGCTGCTCGCCGAGATCCTCGACGTGGGCAGTGGCTTGCCCGTCAGTGGTCCGCAGACGGCCGTCGAGTTGCCTGGCATGCCCGCGGGCAGCGGTCCGAGCCCCTGGGGCTTCGCGATGTTCGATCGCAAAGCGGGCGTGCCTGGCCTCGACACGCTGTATGTCGCCGATGATCGCTCGGGGCCGGGCAGCGGCGTTCAAAAGTGGACATTCGACGGCACGACCTGGACGCTCGCCTTCACCATGAACCTCACCCCAGCGACGCGTTTCCACGGCCTTGGCGGGATCGTGACGGGCTCGACTGTCACCCTGATGGCGAGCACCGTCGACGTCGGTACCGGGACGCAGAATCGGCTGGTGCGTTTCGTCGACGACGACGTGTCGATGCCGGTGGGCGTCGTCGTGGCGACCACGCCGAACAACGTGATCTATCGCGGAGTGGCCCCGAATCCGCATCAGTAGTCGTGCGGGCTACTTCACCTCGAGTCGAAAGCTCTTCCAGTCGATACCGCCGCGAGCGTCCCGCAAGACCACCCACATGAATACGGAGCCTTGAGCGCTCGGCGCGGTCCAGCTGTCGTCGCTCGTGGTGAGCGCGAATTCCTGTTCGGTGCGGCCGGTGTGGTCGTCGGCGAAGTCGCCCGCCGTCGAGAACCACGAAACGCGTATGGTCTCGTGGCGGTCGACGATTTGATGTGAAAGCGGGTCGAGGTAAGCGTACGGCTCGGCGCCCTGGCAGCCATGAGGTGTGCTGCAGTCGGCCGGGCAACCCTGAATGTCTTCGTGCGGTCCGCAGATCCCGTCGCCACAACTGGACGTGACGGGGCAGGCCGGCCACGAGGCGCGCAGCGTG
>DASYCR010000246.1:0-8911 GCA_036500095.1 Polyangiaceae bacterium | reverse complement strand
AGCGTATCTTTTGCGCTGGTGATGGTCGACCGAAAGTGTTAGCGAAGACGCAATGCTTGGCTCGGCGCGCGTCGCGGTTATCGTGCCCGCTTACCGTGAATCGCGCTTGATCGGCCGCACAGTGAGTACGCTGCCCGCGTTCGTCGACGCCATCTACGTGATCGACGACGCCAGCGACGACGACACCAGCGCAACGGCCAGCGTCGCCTTGGACGCGCGCGGTAGCGTGCTCACGCACGCCGTGAATCGCGGCGTCGGCGCGGCGATCGTGACCGGCTACCGGGCCGCGCTCGCGGAGCATGCGGACGTGCTGGCCGTGATGGCCGGCGACGCGCAAATGGCGCCCGAGGATCTCGCGAGCATCGTCGAACCGGTCGCGGCGCGCCGCGCCGACTACGTCAAAGGCAATCGCTTCGTGCACGCGGATGCCGCGCGCATGCCGCTCGCGCGCCGCGGCGCCGGCCGCGTGTTGTCCTGGGCGACGCGGCTCGCCACCGGGCTCTCGGTCGACGATTGCCAGTGCGGGTTCACCGCGCTCTCCGCCACTGCGGCCCGCGCGCTCCCGCTGGACGACCTGTGGCCGCGCTACGGCTACCCGAACGACCTACTCGGCATGCTCGGCTCGCGCGGCTTTCGCGTCGAAGAAGTGCCCGTCCGTCCGATTTACGCGGACGAAGAGAGCGGCGTGCGGCCATGGCACGCGCTCAGCGTGCTCGGCCTCATCGCGCGTCGCTACTTGCGCGAGCGCGACGTGCGCGCGGGCGAGGGCGTTTCGATCGAGACGGCGTGACGCGCGGACACTTCGAGCGGACTGCCACGTTTCCGAGCGCGCGGGTGACTCCGGCAAACGCCACGCTTTACAGCGCGGAACCCCCGCCCGGCAGGCGGACGCGGAGAAAGTGCGTGCGCGCCGCCATGGGTTTACTCAAGAGGGCGCGGATTTGCTCGACGAGGTTGCGCTCGCTCTCCGCTCGCAGCGCGCCCAATTGAGACCCCCTGCCTGCTTTGGCGCGGGGGTTAGATTTTCTTTTTCGTTTCACGGAGAGTAGCCTCGAGCACGGGGAGCGCAGCTTTGTCTCGCGCACGACCGGCAGCGCGCTTACTTTTGATGATGTCCTCGAGCGCGGCTACGATCAAGGAGTGGGCGCCGAATTCGACGCGGCTCCCGCGCGCGCGAAGCCCCTCGAATGAACGAATACCGTGGATGCGGGGCATGAAATCGAGTTGAAGTCCCAGCTGCTCATCGACGACTCGAAATAGGTTCGAGACAGGGTAATACGGTCGCAGGATCGACGCGTTCAATAGTCGCGCGAGCTTCTTGAGCTTGAGGAGATTCGGGCGAGTCGCGCGGAATAGAAAATCGAAGTCCAGCGTGGTCACGGGCGCACCTTGCACAGCCGCGGCCGCATTGCCAATCAACACGGCTTCGAGGCCGGCGCGTGCGAGGGCGGCCGCGATGCGCGTGAGCTGAGGCTTTGCGTCCATGAGTCCCTCCAGAATACTCTAGCCGAGGGTTAGCGAAAGATGCTCGCGTGATCGCGCTTCTGCTCGGCAAACTCATCGAAGCACCGACGCATGGCCGACCGCATGCGCGTAGGTCCGCCGCTGGCAACGTGGACGGGACCAGGCGCAAAGTGACGTCGGACACGGCGCGCTACGATGAAATCGCGCGGTCCACGATCTTCTCCGCGAAGCGGAGGGCGTGTTCGAGATCGAAGCACTCGTCGAGCTCGGCGGGCGACAGTTTGAACGACACGTCCGGGTCTTGGCCGAGCAACGCGCGGAACGTGTCTTCGCCCTGGAAGGCGCGCATGGCGTTGCGCTGCACGAGCACGTAGGCTTCCTGGCGGCCGAGGCCTTTTTCGATCAGGGCGAGCAAGATGGCTTCGCTGAAGAAGAGCGAGCCGCTCGCGTCGAGGTTCTTTTTCATGCGCTCGGGGTAGACCACGAGGCCTTCCACCAAGCTGCGCGCGCGATCGAGCATGAACGCGAGCGTCGCGGTCGCGTCGGGGGCGAGCATGCGCTCGACGGATGAGTGCGAGATGTCGCGCTCGTGCCAGAGCGCCACGTTTTCGAGCGCGGGCGTCACCGCCGCTCGCACCACGCGCGCCAGGCCGCACAGGTTTTCGCTCAAGATGGGGTTCCGCTTGTGCGGCATCGCGCTCGAGCCTTTTTGGCCGGCGCTGAAGCGCTCTTCCGCCTCACCCACCTCGCTCCTCTGCCAGTGGCGCACGTTGGTGGCGAGCCGCTCGATGCCCGCGGCCAGCAGCGCGAGCGCCGAAAAGAAGCTCGCGTGGCGATCGCGCGCGACGACTTGCGTGGAGACGCTCTCCGGCTCGAGGCCGAGCTCGGCGAGCGCGCGCCGCTCGAGCTCCGGTGAGAGGTGCGCGTAGGTACCGACCGCGCCGGCGATTTTGCCCACGGCGATTTCGTGGCGCGCGAGCTTGAGGCGCACGCGCCCGCGCTTGAGCTCACACAAATGCCCAGCCAAAACGATCCCGAACGTGACCGGCTCCGCGGCAATGCCGTGTGAGCGGCCGATCATCGCCGTTTTTTGGTGCTCCTTGGCGCGCTTGGCGAGCGCTTCGATCAAGCGATCCGCGCGCTCGAGTAGCGAGTCCGCCGAACGCACGAGCAAGAGCGCGAAGCTCGTGTCGAGCACGTCGCTCGAGGTCATGCCGCGATGCAGCCAGCGCGCGGGCTCGCCGGCGAGCTCCTCGACGTGGGTCAGAAAGGCGATCACGTCGTGGCGCGTGGTTTCTTCGATTTGCTCGATGCGCGCGGGGTCGAGCTTGATTTTTTGCTCCGCGATACGCCGCGCGGTGCCTTTGGGCACGAGGCCCTCGGTCTCCATCGCCTCGCACGCCGCGAGCTCGACATCGAGCCAGGTTTGATAGCGGGTTTTGGCGGACCAGAGCGCTTCGAAATCTTGGGGTGTGTAGCGGGGGATCATCGGGGTTTGCGCGCTTTGACGTCGGGGTAGCTTTGGCCGGCGGGTTGTCCCGCTTCGACGGGGAGGTTTGCGCGGCTCCAGCCGGGCAGCGGTTTGCCGAACGGGTCGCGTCCGGCGTCGAAGCCGGCGACTTGATCGGAGACGTCGGAGAAGCCGGCGCGCACGAGCATTTCAGCGGCGCGGCGCGAGCGGCCGCCCGCCTTGCAACCGACGATCAGCGGCTCAGCCGTGCCGAACGCGGCTTGCATGTCCGTGAGAAAGTCGGGATTCGGGGCCATGCCGCCCGGTGCGTTCTTGAGCAGCGGCACGTTGAGCGCGCCGGCAGGATGACCCTGCTCGAACTCGGCTTCGCTGCGGACGTCCACGTAGATCGCGCCCTGCTTCATCAGCTCGGCGGCTTCGGCGGGAGTGACGGGTTTGATGGCTGCCACGGGAGTACTCGGCTCTATCACCGGCCGCGCGCGCTGACAAACTCGCGATTTCCCGCTGCGCCGACCCGTTTTTCAGGCTACGGAGAGCACTTGGCAGCCTCTACGGATAGTACGCGCATCGTGCCGCTCGGCGGGCTCGGTGAGATTGGCATGAACTGCTTTGCCGTCGAAGAAGCCGACGGCATCTTGGTGGTCGATTGCGGTGTGGCCTTCGCCGACGACGACGTCGGCATCGACGTCTGGCACCCGGATTTCAGCTATCTGTTCCACAACCGCGAGCGCGTGCGCGGCGTGTTCTTGACGCATGGTCACGAAGATCACGTGGGCGCCTTGCCGTATTTGCTGGATGAGCTCGAGCTGCCCGTGTGGGGCCCGCCGCACGCGCTCGGCATTGCGAAGAAGCGCCTACTCGAGCACGACTTCACGGAAGACGAGCTCGATTTTCGCGTGGCCGTAGCTGGCCAGAGCTACCAAGTCGGTCCGTACGCCGTCGAGCCGGTGCGCGTGGCGCACTCGATCGTGGAGGCGAGCGCGCTCGCCATTGTCACGCGCGCGGGCACCATCGTGCACACGGGCGATTTCAATTTCGATCCGGCGCCGCCGGACGGCGAGCCCACGGACGAGGCGCGCTTGCGCGCAATCGGCGACAGCGGTGTGGCGCTGCTCTTGAGCGACAGCACGAACATCGACGTGCCCGAGCGCGCGGGCTCCGAGCACGCCGTGGGCATCGCGCTCGAGCGACTGGTGGCGGAGGCACCCGAGCGCGCCGTGGTCGCCATGTTCGCCAGCAATATTCAGCGTCTGATCTTGCTCGGCGACATTGCGCGGCGCGTGGGTCGCAAGATCTGCCTGTTCGGACGCAGCCTCGAGACACAAGCGCAGGTGGCTCGCCAGATCGGGCGCTTGCACTGGCCGAGCGATCTGTTGGTCGCCGCAGACGACGTCGCGAACGTCCCGCGCGATCAGCTCTTGCTGCTCGCGGGTGGGACGCAAGCCGAGTCGAACTCGGCGCTGCGACGGCTCTCGCTCGGTTCGCACGGCCTGCTCAAGCTGGCCGAGGGCGACACCGTGATCTTCTCGAGCCGGATCATCCCCGGCAACGAGCGCCCCGTGTTCGCGATGATGAACGATTTATTGCGCGCGGGCGTGATCGTCAAAAGCCGCATCACCGATCCCGACGTGCATACCAGCGGCCACGCCGGCCGCAGCGAACAGCGCCGTATGATCGAGCTCACGCGCCCGCGCTGCTTCGTGCCCGTGCACGGCACCTTGCATCACCTTCTCCGCCACGCGGAGCTCGCGCGCAGCGCGGGCGTCGAGCAAACACTGGTCGTCGAGAACGGCACGCCCGTGGGCTGTGACGGCCGGCGCGTTTGGCGCGAAGATCCCGTACACCACGGCCGAATCGCGATCGCCCAGGGCGGCGAAGCCTTGCCCGGGGAAACGCGCGCGCGCCGCGCCGAGCTCGGGCGCTCCGGTGTCGCGTTCGTCTCGCTGGTGGTCGAGCGCGACGCGCGGCTCGCATTGCCTCCCTCGGTGCGCACGCGCGGCGTGCCCGGCGTGGACGGAGACGACGCGGCGCTGCGCGCGGTCGCCAAAGACGTCGCGCGCGTGGTCGAGACGTATCGCGGCGGTCGCGGCCTCACACTCGGAGAGTTCGTGCGCCGCGCCACACGCCGCAAGCTCGAAGAAATGTCCGGCACTCGCCCGATCGTGGAAGTGGACGTGAGCGAGCTCGGCTAGCCGCGGAGACTCATTTCAGGCGCAACTCGCGCACGGCGCTCTCCGATTAGAGCCTGTGGTAAACTGCCGTGGTCGTGAGCTCGAGATCCCAAACGTCTCATTCTGCGGAGCCGGTAGGCCGTTACTTGGTCGAGCCGAAGGCGATCCACTTCAGGGTGTCCAAGCAAGTGCCTGAGTCGCACTTCCACGTGTTGCAGCGCATGCTGCTGTTCTTGATCCTGGACGCCGCCTTCGGGGATCGCGCGTGTATCGGCTCGGATCAATGCCTGTACTGGGATCCCGAAAATCCTCGGCTCTGCTGCGCGCCGGATGTCGTTCTCTGCTTCGGCAAACCACAGCGGGGCTTCAAGTCCTGGAAGACTTGGGAGCAAGGGATACCCGCGCTGGCGGTCGAGGTGATAAGCCCCTCGGATTCGGGCGATCCGCCCTGGAACAAGAAGCTCGAACGCTACCGGCACCTGGCAGTAGCGGAGCTCGTTCGCTTCGACGTGGACGACCCGAGCGCCCCGCTCCGCATTTGGGATCGCGCACAGGGTGCGCTGACCGAGCGCGACCCAGCGTCGCCCGGCTTTTCCAAGAGCGACGTGCTGCCGGGTCATTGGGTAGTGGTGAAGGACCACCACGGCGACCCTTGGTTGCGGCTCGCCAGGGACGAGGCTGGCCAAGATCTATATCTGACCAAGGCAGAGCAAGCCGAAGCCGCGCAAAAGCAAGCTGAAGCCGCGCAAAAGCAAGCCGAAGCGCGCATCGCCGAGCTGGAAGCGGAGCTCGCTCGTCACCGCAAGGCCTAGCGCCTCGCAACGCGCGCTCACTCGCGATGCTGAACGTCCCTGGACCGCGTCCCTTTCCCGTTTTGGGCGCGAGCGGCAATTTGCTGCGCTTCATAGGCGATCCGCTCGGCTACATCGGCGGGTTGTTCGAAAAGTACGGGCCGATCGCGGTGCTCGTGCGCGGACGACCGACGCGGATCGTGTCGACCGAAGCGAGCGCGCCGGGCACCGTGTTTTTCTATGGCGCCGAGCTGAACCGGGAGCTCTTGACGGCGCACGAGCAATTTCACAAATCCGCGCTCTCGGGGCCGCTCTATCCGCAGGAGCCGGTCAATGCGCGCAAGCGGCCGCTCAAGCGCCTGCTCACGGGCCTGTTCCACGTGAACGGCGACGAACACCGCCAACAAAGACGGTTGATGATGCCGGCCTTTCACAAGAGTCGCATCGACAGCTATCGCGACGACATGGTCGCGCTCAGCGAGTCGATGCTCGCCGGGTTTAGCGCGGGAGAAACTCGCGATCTGCGGCCGGACATGATGGAGCTGACCTTGCGCGTCGCCACCAAGACGCTGTTCGGTGGAGACATGGGCGAGGCCGGCTTGCAGGTCGCGCGCAAGCTCCAGCTCTGGCTTGAGCTCTTTCGTCCGAGCGCCATCCTCCCGCTCGACGTGCCCGGTACGCCGTATCGACGTTGGCTCGATACTTCGCTGGCGATTGACGCCAAGATGAGCGAAGTGATCGCCGAGAAACGGCGCGCCGCGAGCTCCGGCGCGGACATCTTGTCCATGCTGCTCGAGGCCAAAGACGAGCAGGGCGCGTCGCTGAGCGATGACGAACTCGTCGGTCACGTCGGGGTGATCTTCGCCGCCGGCTACGAGACCACCTCGAACGCGCTGAGCTGGACGCTCTTTTTGCTTTCGCAGCACCCGCGCGTCGCAAGCGACCTGCTGGACGAGCTCGACTCAGTGCTGCACGGCGACGCGCCGCGCGTGGAGCAGCTCGCCGGGCTGCCGCTGCTCGAACGCGTGATCAAGGAGAGCATGCGCCTGCTGCCGCCCGTGCCCCTCAATCACCGCGTAGCGCCCGCCGAGACCGAGCTCGGCGGCTACACGCTGCCGGCCGGCACGGAAGTGATCAGCAGCATTTATCACACGCACCGCATCCCCGAGCTCTATCCAGAGCCAGCGCGCTTTCGGCCTGAGCGCTGGGAAAAATTCGACCCGGGCCCGTACGCGTACAACCCGTTCAGCGCGGGGCCGCGTATGTGCATCGGCGCCGCCTTCGCCATGCTCGAGCTCAAGATCGTGCTCGCTATCTTGCTGCAGCGCTTCCGCTTCGAGCTGGTCCCCGGCACCCGCGTCGATCGCTTCTTCAGCATCACGATGTCCCCCAAGCCCGGCCTCAAAATGCGCGTCCACGCCCAAGATCGCCGCTTCGACGACAGCGCCCGCAACGTCCGCGGCAACATCCGCGAAATGGTCCACCTCGACTAGCTACGCTTGGAGAGATTGCACAGGAAGTCGCGAAGTCGCGAAGGGGAGATTGGGGGTCAGGGCGTCACTGCGCGAAAAGCGTATGTCTCGTGGCAGATGCTCGTTCGCAATCCGTCGCATTGCACCGTTGCCTCGCGTTTTACTCACGAACTACGCGCTCTCCCCAAAAAAAATTCTGGGGCTTCGCGCCTTCGTGCCTTCGCGGTTCTCGTGTTAGGCCGGTGGAGTCGTAGTTGCGATGCTGGGGCGGGTGGCGAGTCGGGTTAGGTAGGCGTGTAAGCGCGGGGTGGGGGAGCTCGGTAGGACGTCGGGGTGCCGCAGGTGGAGGTAGCCGATGGCGGAGACGAGCGCGGCGTCCGCGAGGCTGAACGTGGCGCCGTGCGCGAAGGATTCGGCGAGCCCGGCCTCGGCGAAGGCGAGGGCTGCGCGCACCTTACCGAGTTGGCGCTCGACCACGCTCGGATCGCGCAACTCGGCTGCGCGACGGCCTTCGAGCATGGCCAGCACCGCGGCGTCCGCGATACCGTCTGCGAGCGCCTCCCAGCGACGCACCAACGCGCGCTCGTGTGGCTCGCTCGGGATCAGCTGCGGGGTCGGCGCGACGCCCTCGATGTACTCGACGATCACGACCGAATCGAAGAGTGACGTGCTGTCATCGAGCATGAGCGCCGGGATCTTGCCGAGGGGGTTGTGCGGCAGCGCGGCCTCGTTGACGACCTCGCACGGGAGGGATTTTTCCAGGAGCGCGATGCGGACCTTGCGGCCGTAGGGGCTGAGCGGACTCGTGATGAGCTTCATCGTCGCTCACACTTCGATCGCGGAATTTTCGAGGTCCGTGTGGCAAGTGACGCACTTTTTCGGCACTTGATCCTTCAAATAGACCTGGCCGCACTGTGGGCAGAGCCGCGCGTCGCGCTCGAACGAGATCGGCTTGTCGCTCGCGGCGCAGTGGCGCCCGGCGATTTGCAGGCCGTCGATCACGACGAGCTCGCCGTCATTCGGACCGATCTCGCGCAAGCCCTGCAGGGCGGAGCGCTTGACGTCCATCGCCTCCGGCACGCGCTTGGTGCCTTCACTGAGCAGCCAGGCGAGGCCGCTCGGTTGCGCGGCGATCGGAATGCGCAAAGTGGCCTCCTTGCTCTTGATCACGAGCTCCGTTTTTTCGACGAAGACGCGCTCCATGTCACACCAAGACACGCGCAAAAACTCGCTGCCCTTTTCGAGCGCGACGCCTGCGTCTCCGATGCGCAGCGGCAGCGCGGCAGAGTCGGCGAACCACATCGCACCCGCGACGACCAGCGCGCCGGCACCGAACAAGTAAGGCGCCACGCTGCGCGGATGATCGCTCACCCACTGCGAGTACACGCCGGCTCCGAGCGCGAGTGAGCCGAGCATCCCGGCCGCGATCGACACACGCGATGCGTACGTTTGCTCCGGCACGAAGCGGCGCTCCTTGCGCTCGCGTTTGGTCGCTCGCTTTCGTTTCGATTTCTTACTGTCAGCCATCGGATTTCGCCGAGG
>DASYCR010000245.1:0-10565 GCA_036500095.1 Polyangiaceae bacterium | reverse complement strand
GCGCACAACTAGCGCCCGCGACGACCGATTCGGCTCCGTGCGTGCTAATCTACCGACGCGGAGCTCCTCACCATGGCGTCCCCCAGCATCGAACAGTTACGCCCACTGCGCCGCGCCGAGTACGACCAGCTCGTGGCACTGCGCGCGTTCAAGAACGAGCGCATCGAGCTCATCGACGGAGCGCTGGTCCGCATGAGCCCGATCGGACCTTCCCACAACGACACCGTGGGGAGGCTCATGGAGCTCCTGGTCTTGGCATGCGCCGGCAAGGCGCGGGTCTTCGCGCAGGGGCCCTTTGCAGCGGGAGACCTCTCGGAACCTGAGCCCGATCTTAGCGTGGTTCCACTCGGCGACTACAGCTCCCAGCACCCTGTCCGGGCGCACCTGATCGTCGAGGTGGCAGAGTCTTCGCTAGCTAGCGATCGCGGCCGCAAGGCTCGCCTGTATGCGGAATGCCTGGTGCCTGAATACTGGGTCGTCAACTTGAGCGCTCGGACGGTGGAGGTGCATACGCAACCAAGTCAGGGCTCATACGCACGCGTGATCGTGCACTCGCACGAAGCGAGCATCCGACTCTGCGAGTTTCCCGAACTCGCAGTCCGCGTGTGCGATTTCTTGAAGTGACGCGCTGCGCGCGTCACGCCACTTCCCCCACGTAGCGTGACTGCGGCCGGATCAGCCGCCCTGTGCGGCGTTGTTCCTCGACGTGCGCGAGCCAACCCGCGCTGCGCCCGACCGCGAACACGGCGCTGAAGAGCTCGCGCGGAATGCCGACCGCCTCGAGCAAAATGGCGGTGTAAAATTCGACGTTCGCGCGCAGCCGGCGCTCGGGGTGGCGTTCCGCAAGCAGCGCCTCCGCCGCGCGCTCCATGTTGCGTGCTTGCGCCAAGCGGCCGCGCGTGCGCTCCGCGTCGTGCCCGCCGTTCGCGGCGAGCTCACTATCGAGTCGCTCGACGGCGCGCTCGAGCACGGCCGCGCGCGGATCGCGCACGCGGTACACGCGGTGCCCCATGCCCATGATGCGCCGCCCAGCGGCGAGTTCGGCCTCGAGCCACGCGCGCGGACTCGCGGCGCGCGCGGCGCCGTCGAGCATGTCGAGCACGGGGCCCGGCGCGCCGCCATGGAGCGGCCCTTTCAGCGCGCCCACGGCCGCGACCAGGCTCGACACCGTATCGGAAGCCGTGGACGCGACGACGCGCGCCGTAAACGTGGAGGCATTGAGCCCATGATCGCAGACCGTGACCAGATACGCGTCGAGCGCCCGCGCGCGCGGCCCAGTATCAGCGATGCCGAGCATGCTCAAGAAATCCGCGGCGTGCCCGAGCTCCGCTTGCGGCGCGATCGCCGACAAACCCGCGTGGGCGCGCGCATGCGCCGCCACCAATACCGGCATGGCGCCGAGCACGCCCACGACGTCGAGCTCGTCCCCAAGCCCGGCGAGCAGCGCCATCAGCGCGCTCATGGGGTTGATGGCGGCCACGCCGAGCGCGCGATCCGCGAGCCGGACGAAGGCCGCGACGCGCGCGCGCCCGAGCAACGTCGGCAAATGGCCGTCGAGCGGATAGCGCGCCTCACCGAGCAGGTTGGCGGCGACCGCTTCGAAACTCGCGTGGCCGGCCAAGTCGTCCACGCGCGAGCCGGCAATGACGAGCTCCCCGCGCTCGCCATCCACCTGGCTGAGCCTTGTATCGGCGACCACGACGCCCTCGAGCCCGCTGGTCTTGGCTGCGCTCGGGCCGGATTGAACGACCAATTCATTCACTTGCATCGAATTTCTCCCAATGATCGACCGCGCGCGGGCCTGGCCGGTTCGCGCGGCGCGCGCTGAACGGGACACAAGTCCCGGCGCCGGATTGCTTGTAACAAATGCTACGACCCGCCGAACATTGATCAACCTTGATTCAGCAATCAATATCAGGATTTGCCGAGCCTTCTGCCGGCGCGGCCCGCTTTGCCGCCGCCCGAACCTTGTAACGGATGTTACAAGCAATTGGAGCGCGTGATCCCCGGCGCGCTTCGGGCCCGATCGCGGGCCGCACCCGCGCGGTGTTGCGCCCGCTTTGTCAGAGGCAGCTCGTTCAACCCCCAAAAATCAAAGACCCCCATGGCCGAATCCAAACGCAAACCGCGCGCAACGCCGACAGCCGCAGCTTGGCTCAGCGCGCGCGCCGCCATCGAGCGCCTCGGCATCAAACGCGAAACGCTGTACGCCTACGTGAGCCGCGGCCTCGTGCACAGCGTCGCGAGCGAAGGCGGACGCGGGCGCCTGTACAGCGCGGAGGACATCGCGCGCCTGCGCGCTCGCCACGACGCGCGCAGCGGACACGCCGCGGTGGCCGGCGCCGCCCTTCGCTTCGGCGAACCCGTGCTCGAAACAGCCATCTCCGATGTCGCCCCCGACGGCCCGCGCTACCGCGGACACGCGGCCCTCGCGCTCGCCGCGCGCGGCGTCTCCTTCGAGCGCGTCGCCGAGCTCTTGTGGACCGGCGCGCTCCCCGAGCACGCGACGTGGACCGCCGAACGCGCCCTGCCAACGCGCGGCCTTGCGCCGTACCTGTGCGACCCCTCGCCACTCGCGCGCATGTCCCTCGTGGTCGCCGCGCTCGCGCTCGCCGATCCCGATCGCCAGGGCGCCGCCGATTCGGCGGAACACGAACGCGCGCGCGCCGTCATCCGCTGGCTGCCCCGCGCGGTCGCGCCAACCCTCGCCGCCCAAGAAGAAAGCCCGATCGCCGACGCGCTCCTCGGCGCCTGGCAACTCCGCAGCAGCGCCCACGCTCGCACGCTCGTCAACGAAGCCCTCGTCCTGTGCGCCGATCACGAACTCAACGCCTCCACCTTCGCCGCCCGCGTCACAGCCTCCGCCGGCGGCGATCTCTACGCCTGCCTCGCGTCCGCGCTCGCCACCCTCAGCGGCAGCGATCACGGCGGCGTCTGCGATCGCATCGAAGCCCTGCTCACCGAAATCGCGCGCCCCGAACGCGCCTCCGCCGTCATCCGCGAACGCCTGCGCCGCGGCGACGCCATCCCCGGCTTCGGTCATCCTCTATACCCCAAGGGTGATCCCCGCGGCGCGCACCTGATCGCGCGCGCCCGCGCCCACAACCCACGCAACCTCCCAGCGCGCACCGCGCTCGCGCTGATCGACGCCATGCAACACGCCGGCCATCCAGCGCCCACACTCGACGCCGGCCTCGTCTGCCTCAGCCGCGCCCTCGCCCTGCCCACCACCGCCGCGCCCACCCTCTTCGCCATCGGCCGCTCCGCAGGCTGGGTCGCCCACGCCCTCGAACAACGCGCCGCCCACTACGTCCTCCGCCCCCGCGCGCGCTACGTCGGCCCGTTGACAGCCCTCCCTCCCCCTGCAACATTCCCCCCGCTTCGCCCGAAACCCACCCCGGAGAGGTGACCGAGCGGCCGAAGGTGCATGACTGGAAATCATGTGTACGGGCAACCGTACCGAGGGTTCGAATCCCTCCCTCTCCGCTAGTGCTGCCCCCACCCGTCGGTGCTCGCCGCCGGTGGCGGCTGCGCGCCGCCGACCTCCCCCAAAGACCGTGCTCGCTTCCTCCGGAAGCTCCGCGCGGCAGGGGGAGGTAGTCGCGCCGCGGAGTGAGCTGCATTGACGGAGCGGATCCTGGCCCCACCTGCCGGGCACTAACCTCTCCACTAGTCAGGTCCAGCGCGGGCGCGGCTCGACTTGACGGCTCGGTGAATCAATCGGACGTTCTGGCTATGATTCGCGCGTTAAGGGTGGGGCTAGTCCTGTTTTTTGGGGTGCTCGGGTCGGCTGGCTGCGACAGCGCAGGCGGGAGTGGAAGCGCAGCCACCGGGAACGCCGGCTTTAGCGGAGTAGCGGGCGGCTCGAGTCCTGGCGGGGCGGCGCCGGCTGCAGGTTCGAGCGCGGTCGGAGGCAGCGCGAGCAGTGGGACCGCGGGCGAGGGCGCGACGGGCGGTATGGCCAGAGCTAGTGGCGGTGCAAGCGGTGACGGCGGCGCAAGTGGCGGTACGGGCGGTGACGACGCAGGTGGCTCGGCTGGAGGCGGCGGAGAGAGTGGTGGCACGGCTGGAGGCGGCGCAAGTGGCGGTGCGGGCGGTGACGACGCAGGTGGCACGGCTGGAGGCGGCGGAGAGAATGGTGGCACGGCAGGAGTTTGTGCAGCGAATGGCGGCGCTGCGGGAGGCGGCGAAATGCCGGTGACACCTACAATGCCCGTTGGCGAAGCGCTTTGGCCTCAGCAAAACCTGCTCGACATTCACATGCCGGAAGCTTGGGGCTTGCCCGGGGGTGGCGCGCTGGTGCCGAACTTGGGCGTGAACCGCGTGTATACGTGTCTGATCGACAACGGTGCGCAGTCTTTCACCGGCGGCGGTGGCAATCCAGAATTGGTGCGGCCAGGCAACTTCGGCTGGGACATCGGTGGTGTGGCTGCAGCAACGCTAGGTGCCCCAACGGGCCCCGGCGCAGCCGAAGGCGGACACGGCACGGCCTGCGCAGGCATCATTGGTGCGGACTGGCAAGCCACGTCCGGCGTCGTCGGCGTTGCTCCGCTCAGCCCGATTTTCTCACTAGCGCTGACTGTTCCCGCGGTAACGTTCGACGTCACGGGGGCGATCAATGCGGCAGTGACTACCGCGCTGCCGAATGCCGACCCGGGCGCGACCGCGGAGCGCGACAAGCAACACCGCCGTGTGATCTTGCTGTCCGCTTTTCATGACGCCTACGCGGCAACGCCGGCGTTGTCGACGGCGATCGCCAATGCAATCGCGGCTGATGTGCCTGTGATCGTTCCGAGTGGCGATGACGATACCAGCACCATTCCCTATCCCGCGACGGACCCCGGCGTGATTGTTTGCGGCGCCGTCCGACCGACGACCGGCGCGCGCGTGAGCGCCGAGCCGCTCGGCCACGGTACGAACAATGGCGGAGCGAGCTGGGGTTCCAACTTCTCAGCAACGCAGCCCTTCGTGAGCGCACCAGGTTTTGCCATCACGAGCACGGATCTCAACGGCGCCGCAGGCTACGGGGCCGCGGGTTACGTGACCAATTTTCAAGGCACCGCCGCCGCCGCGGCGCACGCTGCTGGCGTGGCCACGCTGCTGCTCGCGCACAACCCGCGCCTCACTGCGAACGACGTGCGCACGATTTTGTACCGAACCGCTGACAAAGTGGGCGGCGTATTTTCGCCCAGCGACACCAATCATCCGGCCGCGATGGATCGTGTTCGTCCATCTTGCACTTCGTCACCTGCCCGTTGCTCGAGCAATCATAGCGGTCGAGCGCGCACCACGCGACCCACGTGCGCGACGAGCGATCGTCATCCACGTCCGTGATCTTTAGTTCATTGGCTGCGCATCCCGTTTGGCTGGCCGTGGAGACGCGAAGCTCTTGCAGCTTTCCGCTCCCGCACGCGACTACCAAAAAGAGTACGGGTGCAACAAAAGCTTGATGGATTTTCACGACGGCTCCCGTCCGACCCTACAAGGCATCTATCGGCGCAGATTTGATTCAGTGGTTGACATTCAGGCTGCTCACTCGACCAGCGAGCTCCAGAAGCGGATGGCACGCGGTGGAACATGTAGTGCATCCGCGTGCGCCAAGCCGTCGAGCTCGCAGCGGAGGTAGGCGAGTAGGTTCGAGCCGTAGTAGATGATGTCCGTCTGGTGGACCGAGAAGACCGGGTTGCCAGCCATGCAGGGTTCAGCCGGGAGATATCGGTGGCCGAAGACCGGAATTAGTCGCGGGGCCGCAAGCACGTGGGCTCTCGCAATGTCGAGCGCTGCATTCAAATCTGGAGGTCGCGTCCCCCAGCTGCTCGGCCAAAATGCGTTGTTTTCGATGTCGAAAGCGATCCCATCAAGCGGCGAGCTCAGCTGCTTTTGGATTGTCTCCGAGCCTGGTTCTCGCCAGTTGGGCCAGCCCCGACCAACCGGGAGCGCGTCGGACAGGAGTGTGCGCAAGTCGGGTGGAAACGGCGCCCCGACCGCACTCTCTGCGCGCTGAATTTCGTTTTCGAGGAGTCCCGGATCCAGATCGACTCCAGCCGCTTTCAGGATTTCCAATTCCATTTTTGTTGCTTGCGCCGTCATTGCAGCAGAGCCCTTCGCCAGCTTACATCTGGATGAACGACATGTAGTGGTCGGCAGTATACCAAGATCTTCCATCGCTACCCGCGACGACTCGTTCGGCTCCCCTGTTCACTCCGGGGACTTTTGGCTTGACGTCGTATTCACGATAGTTGATCGGTCCCCCCTCGGATGTTTCGGTGGGCAAGATTCTACCTCCGCCGCGACCGTCATTCGCGAACACGCTGCCTCCCTCCTGACCCGGCGGTGCTTGTCCGCCATTTGCTCGTACATGCTCAAGCGTGCGTGCTGCATTTTCTGGAATTTGCGGCGCACTTGGATCCGCCATCGCTCCGGCCGACCGCCGAGGGGCGGTGCGTTTGGTCAGCTCTGCGTACTGCTTCTTGAATGCGGCTTCTGAGTCGAGGACTCGCCCCGTTTACTTTGCGATCTTGTAGACGGTGCCTTGGATGCCGTTGCTGCCGTTGCTCGTGTAGTACACGCTCGTCGCGTCCACGGCGAGGTATTGCGGGCTGGGGTCGAAGGCGAGCGCGACCGCGCTGGCTTCGGGAGCCACGTTGGTCGGAGCCGCGAGGACGTGAGTGAGCGCCGACGTGTAGATCCCCTGCCCGAGCGTCGTGTCGTAGCTCGAGCGTGAGTCGATGAAATAAAGCGCGCTGTTGTCGGTCGTGAACTCGCCGACCGCTCTTTGCGCCCTCACGGCCAGCTGCGGGTGGCCGTCGATCAGCTCTTCGATGCCCGTACCGATGGAGAAATAGAGATACGGGCTCTGCGCGAGGATGACGTACGGGCCGGCGTCCGCTGGAAGGAAGGGCGTCTCCGAGCCACCCGTGAGCGGTGCCGTATAGATCTGATTGTATCCGCCAAAGTACAGCGTGCCCGCGTAGAGCGCGAGCGGGCCGTTTTGGGCGCTGGCCACGAGCACGGTCACGGTGCCGCCGCCGATCGGCACGCTATTGAGGCCGTTGGTACCGGTGAAATACACGTTGCTCGAGTCGAGCGCGATCGAATAGACCCCGCTCGTGACGAGTTCGAGCACGGCTCCGCCCACCTTCGGCATTTGATAGAGCGCCCCGAGCGATACCCAATAAAGATTGCTGGCGTCCACCAGCAGGCTCGTGGCTTCACCGGGGACGCCGATTTGCGCGATGGCTCCGCCGACGACCGGCATGCCCACGATGCCGGACGTAACGGACCAATAGAGAATGCTCTCGTCGACGGCAATGACGCTCGGCAACTCTTGATCCGTCGCGATCACCGTGGGCGCGCTGCACGTGCCTGCGCCGCATACGCCGCCGTCGCAGCCGAGCGCGCATGTCCCGCAGTTGTCGGGGTCGTCGTTCAAATTCTTGCACACGCCGCTGCACAGCGTGGTGTCCGCGGGGCACACACACTGGCTCGCCTGACAAGTGCGCCCGGATGTACACTGCGTCTGGCACGCTCCGCAGTTGTTCGAATCCGAGCTCAGATCCACGCACTCGCCGCAGTTGGTGCAACCGACGGCGCACGCCGGAGGGTTCCCGCAAAATGTGCTCGGAGCACCTGCGCTGCCCGCCGCCGCTTGCCCGCTCGAGCCCTTCAGGTCGTCGAACCCCCACAGCTTGGCGCACGCGACGAGCAAGCCCGCCGCCAGCAAACAGAACGAGCGCGCCCGCATCACCATACCGCTTTCAGCTCCAGCTTGGCGCCGCCTGCGAGCGGAGCCGGGGCGACTGCGACCGCGAATTTCGGTGCCGAGACGTAGAGCACCGCGCCGCCCGCCAGCAGCGCTCCGCCCAAGACGAACGCGATCGTCGAGGAGCTCGCTTCATTGTGCGCGTCGACGCCGCCTTGGACGCCTTGCGCGTCACAGGAGCTCGAGCCGTGCGGGCAATGAGCTCGAGCGTCGTCGTACAGCGACTTTGCGTGAAGGCCTTGATACGCTCCGACGAGGAGCGCGACCATACCGAAGCCGGCTGTGGTCGCGCCGATCGTGCGCACGGCCATCACGCGGCGATCAGCTAGATTGCCGTGCACGCGCTGCGCTTTTTGACCCGCGACGATCTGTACGGTCTCGGTGTCGATCGGCTGTCCGGGAGCCTCGAATTTGAACGAATGTTCGCCGGGATCGAGCTCGATAGCCGAGCCGTCCAAATGATCCAAGAGCGGCTGGCCGTCGACGGTCACGTGGACGTCGCGCAGCGTCGCGCCGTGAGCGTCGCTGGCATCGAGGACGACGGTCGGCATGGCAGCGGTCACGGCTTGCATCAGCTCGACGCAATCGTGCCGTACGGGTCCTGGACATTGCTCGTCGAGACACACGGCGAGCTTTGCGCGCGCTGCGCCGAGGGCGCCCGTTTTCTTGAACTGCTGCGCGGCCTCGTTCGCGTCGATGCACTCGTCCTTGCTGGGCGTGGCCTCTGCCCGAGCGGGCAGCAGGCAGAGCGCGCCGGCGAGAACGACACGAAGCGCGTGGATCCCGCGGCGCGTGGAGGCAGCTGTTACAGGCATTCTCGCTTCCACATCTTATTGCCGGTTGCGTCGAGGCGATAGGGAGGACTACAGGGGTTTTTAGCGGGCGTGGCGGGGGCTGCGGGCGTGGCGGGGGCTGCGGGCGTAGTGGGTGCTGCGCGCGTGCGGGGCCGCTGGCTCGCCTTTACCGGACGTTCCGTTTCGCTCGCGCTGTCAGCTGGCGCGGATGCGGCGCTGCTCGCCGCGCTGCTCGCCGCGCTCGACGATACGGCGCTCGGCGCGGTCTCCGTGGGCGTCGCATGGTCGCTCGGCGCCGGGGAGATCGCGGATGAAACATCAGCGGACGGCGCTTCCGCCGTTTCAGCTCGCTGCGCGTGACGCGCGCGCAGCGTCGCGACGAGGGCAAGCGCGAGCGCGAGCGCTGCGATCAGCGCGAAGGTCACGACACGCACTGGCTGCTTCCGCGCTGACGTCGCGTCAGCGGGCGCCGATACGACATGCGCCGCCGAAGCTTCGCTGATCGCGGCGCGCTCGCTGCCTGCCGCCTGCAACCGGCCGGGAGCGAGTAGATCTGCGAGGACGCGCGTCGTCGGCTCGGAGCCGAACGCCGCTTGGTGCACGTCCGCGAGCGCCTGCCGCATCTCGGCGGCCGAGCGAAAACGCGCGTCGCGATCGAACGCGAGTGCGCGGTCGACGATCGCCGCGAGCGGCCCAGGCACGCTCGGCGACACGCTTCTGAGCGCGCGCGCCGGTGAGGTGGCTGCCTTGATCACCGTTTCCTGGGCGCTCTCGGCCTCGTGCACGCTGTGCCCCGAGAGCAGCGTAAAGAGCGTCGCGCCGACCGACCAGAGATCCGTGCGTGCGTCGATCAGCGTCGTTTTGCCGAGCGCCTGCTCCGGGGCCATGAACGCGGGCGTCCCGAGCGTCATTCCCGTTTGCGTGCTCGACGACTGACCGGGCTCGAGCACGCGGGCGATGCCGAAATCCAGCACCTTGAGCTGTCCGTCGTTCGTCACGAACAGGTTCGCGGGTTTGATGTCGCGGTGCACGATGCCGTTCGCGTGCGCGACCTCGAGCACCGACAACAGCTCGAGGCCGATCGCGCTCGCCGCGTGCGCGGAGAGACGCTGGCCGTGACGCAGCCAAAGCTCGTCCAGGTTGTCGCCCGCCAAGAACTCCATCACCAGAAACGCAGCGCCGTCCTCGCTCACGTCGTCGTCGAGCACGGCGACCGCTCCCGGATGCGCCACACGATTGGCGGCCTGACCTTCGCGCAGGAAGCGCTCGCGAATTTCTCGGTTGAGACTCAGCTCCGGATGTAGCAGCTTCAGCGCCATGCGCCGTCCGTTGCGATGCAGCGCCAAGTAGACGGCTGCCATCCCACCCACACCGAGCAAGCGCTCCAGGCGATATTTGTCGCGTAGCGTGGTCCCGAGTCGCTCGCGGGCGCGCAGCTCGATGTCGTCTTCCACCATCCGCGTGCAAGACAACTGCCAAAGGCCTCTTGGATCAAGAACCTAGGACGAAACCCGCGATGCCCGGGCATTTCCCGCGGGCTCATGGCTCCCAGGTCGCGCCGCTCGGCAGCATCGATCCGGACGGTGGCGATGCCGAGCTCGCTACGGCGGCGCGTACGTGTGAATCTCCGCTGGGTGGCCTTCGCGATTTGGCCAAGCTACGAACAGACGGTCGAGCTCGCTCGACCAGAGCCCTGTCCGCGCCCCGGCTCGCGTGTTGAGTCTCCCGATCCGTTGGTACTTGCCGGAGGCAGCTGCGTCGAACACATCGACGTAGCCCTCGCCGCCGATGACGTACACGCGGTCGCGACGTGCGTCGTAGAACAAGTCGTCCGTGTCCCCGACGCACGTCACCGCCGCGAGTTGCTTGGCCGACGCGGTGTCGAACACTAGGAGCTCCGCAGGCTGGCGCACTCCGACGAAAAGTCGGTGCCCGCTTTCATCGAGCGACATCGGATAGTTGCTCAACAGGTGCCCGAGGGGGATGTGTTTGACGATCGCGCGCTGTAC
>DASYCR010000244.1:0-2563 GCA_036500095.1 Polyangiaceae bacterium | reverse complement strand
CCTTCGGTGTCGTTACCGCACTCGAAGGGCATCAGCTTTTCCGGATTCGGGTTCTTGGGGCCAATCAGCTGGCCACCGAAGAACATCACGCTGGAGATGACCGCGACGATCAGGAACATCACGAACATCGGGAGATAGACTTGAACCATGCGGCGGGTCTTTCAGGGCTCACGAGCGGACCGGTGTCCGCGCATAACCGCTGGAAATTACGAAACGTCTTGGCGCTATCTACAGCTCGGCAGAGCGGGCTGTCAAATGCCGCAGGAGCCCGCCAGCGCCGCCCTGCGCGGCGCAGCGACTAGGCCGATTTTCCCAATGAATTTAGCCACGTACGAAGCGGCCCGCCGAGCGCTCTTTCGACGCTTGCGACGGTTGCCGCAAGCTTGGCCTCGTCGGCCCCGGCGGCGCGGGCTTCGAGCACCGCCGAGTAGGCCGCGACGAAACGGGAGCGCGCGAGCAGAGCCTCGGCCAGGATCGGCCAGACCTTGTCCCCGGGCGCGCCCAGGTTTGCGGCGCGCCGGAGCGGGCCAATCGCCTCCCCCGGCCGCGAGTCTTTGAACATGGCCTCGCCGAGTCGCAAGTAAATGTCGGACGCGGCGGTGCCGTCGCCGGCGTACTGCACGCCGAGCCGCAGCACTTCTTCCCCCTTACCGACCTCACCGAGGGCGATGCAGGCGCTGCCCAAGAGGCCGAGGGCGCGCGCGATCAACGCGCGCGTCTCGGGGTTGAGCATCTGCCCCTCTGGGGTACGGAGGAAGATCGCGAGTGGGGCCGGCCATGCGCCGAGCAGCTCGAGAATCTTGACGTGATCGCCCCGGGCGGCGCAGGCGTCCGCCTCGGCGACGCGGCTCAGCTCGATGGCGCTGCGCGCGGCCGGCCGTGCGACTCGCTCGAGCTCCTCCCGCACGTGGGTGCGCAGGCGCGCGCGAAACGCGCCGAGCGGGTACGACTCCTCGACGCCGTCGTGCATGAGTGAGATCTGAGAACCGTCGCGCGTGACGGCGAGCTCGCGCAGCGCGTAACCGTACAAGGGAGCGAGCAGCAAATAGCGCACGCCGACGTGCAGCTGGACGGCTTCTAGATCCGTGGCGCGCCGTGGCACGGGGCCGGGAGGCTCCTCCGTCACCAAAGCGCTCACGAGCCGACGGCGAAAATCCCCGAGCGTGAGGCGCTGCGTATCGAGCTCGGTGATTTCCGAGTCTTCCGGACCGACCACGAAATCCACCAGGGTGTTGTCGGGGGTCTTGCGGTCGACGGTCAGCGACGTGATGCGCGCGCCCGTGATCATCGCGAAGGCGAAAAAACGAGGGCCGATGATGTCGCACAAGGCCTGAAAGCTGCCGATGCCTTCGCCAATGCGCTCGAACCAGCCGTCGGTGCGGATGGATTCGAGCGGGACGGTGAGACGATCGGCCATGAAACTCAGAGCCTCCCATTTTCTCATGGAAGGCGCGGCGCGAACAAGCAAAACTCCGAGCGGCAAGCGATGCCCGCCTCGGGAAAAAGAGTTCAGAAACTCGAAGTTGCTCTCGACGAAGCACGGGCCCGGGCAATCGGCCGGAAGTTGCTTACATGGTACGCAAGAAACCAGCGCGACCTGCCTTGGCGGAGAACTCGCGATCCGTACGCGATCTGGGTGAGCGAGATGATGCTCCAACAGACGCAAGTGAGCACGGTGATCCCCTACTACCAGCGCTGGATGCAGCGCTTCCCCGACCTGCAAAGCCTCGCGCGGGCTGACGAGCACGCCGTCTTACATAGCTGGCAGGGTCTCGGCTACTACTCACGCGCCAAGAACTTGCAGCGCGCGGCGCGCGCCCTCAGCGAGCGTGGTTCGGCCATCCCAGCCGAGGTGGAGGCGTTGCGCGCCCTGCCCGGCATCGGCCCGTACTCGGCGGGAGCGATCGCCAGCATCGCCTTTGGCAAGCAAGAACCCGTGGTGGACGGCAACGTGATCCGCGTGCTCGCCCGGCTGTTCGTGCTCGCCGGTGATCCGACGGAGGCCAAACTGAAGGCCCAATTCTGGGACGTCGCGCGCGCTCTCGTGCCGCGCGAACGCCCCGGCGACTTCAATCAGGCGTTGATGGAGCTCGGCGCGACCGTGTGTACCCCGCGCGAGCCGCGCTGTGCGAGCTGCCCGCTCCGCGCCGAGTGCGGCGCCGAGCAAACCGGGCGCATCGACGAGCTACCCACCCCGAAGGCGCGCGCCGTCACGACCGCGGTCGCGGCGGTCGCAGCGATCGTGAAGCGGGGTGGCCGGGTGCTCGTGGTGCGGCTACCCGAGAGCGCGCCGCGCTGGGGCGGCATGTGGCAATTCCCGAACAGCGAGCTTCGGCCGGGCGAAACCGCGCAAGCGGCCGTGAAGCGAGCGCTCGGCTTGCCGAGGGCCTCGGCCGACGTCGGAGAGCCGCTCTGTCGCATTCGGCACAGCGTGACGCGCTATCGCATCGCGCTCGATGCCTACGCGGTCAAGCTGGCCGCGTCGGCAAAGCCGCGCCCGCCGGCCAGCTGGCACTCAATCCGCGCGCTCGGCGAGCTCGCCATGCCGTCGGCGCACCGCAAG
>DASYCR010000243.1:0-1709 GCA_036500095.1 Polyangiaceae bacterium | reverse complement strand
GATCAGCGCGATGATGCGCTTCGGTGACAGCGTCGTGCTCGGCCAAGTCGGCGACAGCCGCATTTATCGCGTGCGCACCGGCGACGCGCTGCAACTCACGGAAGATCACACACTTATCGCGTGGCAGCTGAAGCAAGGCTTGATCACCCCGGATCAAGCCCGCACCAGCAAACAGCGCAACGTGATCACGCGCGCGGTCGGCAGCCGCGACTATGTGCAAGTAGATACGAGCGTTTGGGAGGCAGGTCTCGGGGATTCCTACCTGCTCTGCAGCGACGGCCTGCACGGTTACCTAAAGCCTGAAGAAATCCCGGGGATGATGGCGGATGGCGGGCATTTTGCCGTCGAACGCTTCGTACAGCTGGCGAACGCCCGCGGCGGCAAGGACAACATCACCGCCGTCGTCGTCGAAGTCTCCTAACCCATCGATGGTCACGCGCCCCGGCGCGGAGCGACGAAGCCTTCGGCGGCGCATTACGGCTGCGCCTAGCCGCGATCGGAAATAGACCCGAATTGTTGGCCCGCGTGCGGCGTTTTAGTTACCGATGGCTGAAGGCACAAGCCAGTCACTCGGCTGGCACAGAAGGAGCCACTCTTGATGAAAGCCACGCGCGTTGGAGTCGTAATGGGCGGATCGTCCGCGGAGCGGGAGATTTCGCTGCGGTCCGGTACTGCGGTGGTGGCAGCGTTGAGCGGGCTCGGCTACGACGTGACCCCCGTGCTGCTCGGGAGCGGCAGTGATGCGCTGAAAGAGCTCGCCAGCGCGGAGCTCGACGTAGCCTTCTTGGCGCTGCACGGTCGGCTCGGCGAGGACGGCTGCGTGCAAGGCGTGCTCGAGTTGCTCGGCGTGCCGTACACGGGCTCGAACGTGCTCTCGAGCGCGCTGGCGATGGACAAGCTCAAGGCCAAAGAGCTGTTCCGGCTGCACAATGTGCCGACTCCGCCGTACTACGTGTTCGGCGCCGAGCACTCGGCGGCCGATCTCGAGGAAGTGCACGGCTCGTTCGGCTTTCCGGTGATCGTCAAGCCGCGCCGCGAAGGCTCGAGCTTGGGGGTAGCGAAGGCTCGTAACTTGAGCGAGCTGGCGCAGGCCATCGAGTGCGCGCTCAGCTACGACTCGAGCGTATTGGTCGAACGCTTCATCGAGGCCAAGGAGGTCGCGGTCGGCATCCTCGACGGTCGCGTGCTTGGAGCGATCGAGATCGCGCCACGAAGCGGACTGTATGACTTCCACGCCAAGTACACGCCAGGGATGACCGATTACTACATGCCCGCGCGCTTGCCGGCGGCGCGCTATCGCGGCGTGTTGAACCTGGCCGAACGCGCGGCTCAAGCGCTCGACACGAGCGGCGCAGTGCGCGTCGATCTGCTCGTGACCGAAGGTCAAAACGAGTACGTCCTCGAGGTCAACACGCTCCCCGGCATGACCGAGACCAGCCTCTTGCCGAAGATCGCGGGCGCGGCTGGGTTTGGCTTCGCCGAGCTGTGCGAAGCGATCCTCGAGCGCGCCGCGCTACACACGGGCACGCCGCGTCACGCTGTAGAGGCTGTCGCGGCGGTGGCCGCGCCGAGCTTTGCGCTCGACACGGAATCTGCCGAGGAGCAGAGCGTGGTGCGGAACCGCCGTCAGGGTGATGGCGTGCGCGCACAGCGATCGCGCACGGCCTGATTGTAGGTCTGAGTCCAAGTCACCACGTTTTCGCGTGGAT
>DASYCR010000242.1:0-3482 GCA_036500095.1 Polyangiaceae bacterium | reverse complement strand
CGCGCGTCGCGTTTGAAGCGCACGCCGCCGCGTAGCTTGGGCGACAGTTCGGGTTCGAGCTGGACGAGCGCGCGCCGGTCGAGCTGCTCGACGGGGAGTCCAAGCTCTTGCTGCCAAGCGACGTCGCGGACGAGCGCGCGTCGCGCTTTCTCGTCGAAGCCTACGCGCAGCACGCCGCACTCGCGATAGCCGACGTCGATGTCCGTCTCGGCCTGCAGCTCCGCCGCGAAGGAGCGATACCTGGCGCGGCTGGCCAGGCAGAGCTCGGTCATCGCGCCCGGCCCGTGCGTCTCCACTTGAGCGCCCAGAATGCCGGCGGCCGCGCTGGAAGCCTCCGCGCCCGGCACGCTGCGCTCGAGCACCGTCACGCGCGCCCCGTGGCGGGCGAGCTCCCAGGCCGAGGCGGTGCCCATGATTCCGCCGCCGATGATCAGGACGTCCGGCGATTTCGAGGCTCTCGCCATGGCCCCGCACTTAGCACTCGCTACGTGCGGTCAGCTCACTTTTTGCGTCAGACGGACGAGGCCGGTCACGCTGAAGGCGGCAAAACCCAAGAACAGGGCGACTAGCGCCAGGGTCCAGCGCGTATCGTGCGGCGCCTCGTCGTCGATCAAAAACCAGGCGTCGTCGGCGACGTTGCCCTGCGCGGTGTCGGCCACCGTGGAAGGCACGATCGAGTGTCGAATGCCGGCCTTTCTCACCGGCAGCAGCCGTCCGACGAACGACGTCGGTGGCACGAAATGTTCGCCCTCAGGATCCGACGGATCGTATGGGACGCGCACTTGCACCCAGAGCTTGTCGCTGCCTTCGATGCGCGCGAGGCGGTAGCTGTCGTGCTCGAGCGGACGCGCGTAGTGCACCGCGCCGTCCGCGCGCAGCGCGGCGCTGCCGCGCACCCAAGTGTTGGTGAGCTCGGGACCGAGCGCGGCGCTGGCGAGCTCGCCGATGTCTCGTGGCGGACCCCCCTTCAGCGCGAAGGCGGCGTCCTCGCGCAGACCCGCGGTCAGCCAGAGCGAGCCGAGCGCAGAGAGCGCGAGCGCGCCGAGTGTGGCGCGCCGCCAAGGCCGGCGCGGCGCCGGCAGCTCCTCCAGATCCCGATCGGGCTCCGCGACGGGCTCGCTGGGCACGCTCGGCTCGGGGGGCGAGGGGTCTTCGGACATCGGGCCTTCAGTCTAGCGAGACACCGGGCGAGGGCGGGATGTTCCGCATCCGGATTGCGTTCGGAAGTTAGGCGAGATCCCTCGAAAATCCCCAGAAAAAACACTGCATATCCTGCCGGCCGCCGGGGGGAGGACATTTTCTCGGAGACGGGCTAGCTTTGTCGGGCTGTCATGGCTGCCCCCGCAAAAATCCTCTGTCCGTCCTGTGGTTTTTCGAACACGCCGCCGCTTGCCAACAATCGCTGTATTTCGTGCGGCGCCAAGATCGAAGACCTCAAGCGTTCGCTCACGCGGCAAGAAGAGCTCGAGCGCCGCTACCAGCAGGAGGGCTTCAGCCCGCTCTGGTTCGGTGTCTCGATTGCGATCATGACCGTGATGACGGCTGCCCTCGTGATGGGGCTGCCGATGGTCGTGCCCGCGTTCGACTTCGAGGGTTCGGCGGGCATGTTGGTCGCGATTCCCGTCTGGTTCTTGGGTGGCATGTTGATCGGTCTGGTATCGCCCGGCCGCACCTTCATCGAGCCGATGATAGCCGTTTTCTTCGTCGCAATCCCGACCGCATTTTTGCTGCACATGAACCAGACCGTGAAGACGATGCCGTCCTTCATGTACGTGCTGATGTCGGCGCTCGGCGTGCTCTTCACGCTGATTGGTTCGTACATCGGCGAGCGCATTCAGCTCGGTCCTCCGCCGAAGCCCGCTGATTGATCGGACGCTTCGCCGTCGCTTGCCTGCTCGCGCTGTGCGCCAGCGTGTCCGCGTGCGGGCCTTCGGTCGAGGAAAAGGCCGAAGCGGGCACGCTCAATCGAGCGATCCAGGTATTGCGCAATGCGCCCAACCCCATGAAAGCCTCGTCGTTGGCTGCGCTCGCAGCAACGCGCTGTGAACGCCCCGAGCTCTGCACCCTTCGCGACCAGTGCACGGACGCGTACGGGCTCCACGTGCGGGGCGTCGAGGACGAAGCCCGCGCCAAACAAATGCTCGCGACCGACGCCGCGGCGGCGACCATTGACGCCGTGCTCGACCGCGCGCGGGATGAGCTCGGGCGCGCTCGACCCCTGGTCGAAAAGTGCACGGACGCCCAGGGCAACCTGCAGCGACGCTACAAGCTGCAGTAGAAGGACGCAGTCAGTCGTCCTTGTCCTTGCCCTTGTCTGAGGGCGACTCGGTGAGCCGCGCGACGACCACGGTCGCAAAGTAGTTGGCGTTGGTCGCGGTTTGGTCGCCCATCTCCGCCATGCCGCTGGCTTGCCCCGTCTTGCTCACGAGCAGCTTGCGGTGTTTGCCGCCCAGGTCGAGCTCGACCTCGCCGTCGACCGCGGAGTCGCCGAGACCAAAGAACGGGAAGAAGCCGCGACAGAAGCCGCAGCCTTTGGCGTAGTGAGTGACCTTCACCGCGATGACTTTGTCGGAATCCGCGCTGACTTCGACCTTTTTGTCGGCGAGTTCTTTCTTCAGGTCTTGCTTGAGGAGCTCTGAAACCTGCGCGGCGTCTTCTTTGCCGAAGTCCGCTTCGATCGCTTTCACGTCGGGTTCGGCGAGTTTGACCTGATCGCTCGGCTTGAGCGCGACGTCGGCGCGCTCCTTGTCCGCGTCTTTGACGTCCATCATCAGCCCCGCGCACCCAGCCAACAGCCACACGGCTCCCAATACCGAAATTCGTTTCATGTCGACCTCCGGGCACTGCATACGTAAGGGCGTGAGTTCCCTTCCCCGCGCTGGTCGGTATTTCAGTGCACGGCGTCGAGGGGCTTGGACGCGGGCGGCCTGATGAGCGGCGTGGCACGCGCCGAGAGGACCGACGCGGCGCGCGTGCTGGGGGTCGGCGCGGCGCTGGGCGCCGCAGATGCTGGGGCAGCGCTGGGCGGCGCGCCGGCTATCGGCGCCGGCGGTGCCCAACCTTTTTCTGCCCAGAGCACGCGACCAAAGCGCGAGGCGCGGTGGAAATTGCCCTGGCCGAGGATCGGCGACCAGGCCACGCCGCCGTTGTTTTTCATAGCGTAGAAATTGAGGCGCCAGGTAGCGCCGAGCTCGGGCGGCGTCTGATGCGCCTTGCTGAACGACTTCCACGGCAAGAGCGCCTCGACGGTGTAGCCCTGGTCCTTGTCGGTACTCTTGTCGATCGTGCCATCGACGACCACGGCGCTCTTGGCGTTCACCGACCACTCCTGATGACCGAACGGGCCGTCGGGGTCGACCTTCGGCTGGTTGTAGTCGTCGAACTGTGAATCAAAGATGAGGTTCTGCGGATTGATCTGGATCTCGTAATAGTCCTTGTTGTCGCCGTCCCCGTCAGGGTCGATCATGATCTCGACCGTGTCC
>DASYCR010000241.1:0-1984 GCA_036500095.1 Polyangiaceae bacterium | reverse complement strand
CGAGCTCGCCCTGTGAACGCGCGAGCGCCTCCTCCAGCTCGGCCTCTGCTTGATCGGCGCGCTCGTCGGCGGTCGTGGCGCGGGCTTCTAGCTCCGAGATCCAGTGATTCAGCCGTTCGATCTCGCGCGTCGCGCTGACCTGCGAAACAGGCTCCGGGCGCCGCCGCAGTGCGGCCTCTAGCTCCGCCGTACGCAGCCGCGCGCGTCGCTCGGCCGCACGCGCTTTGTGCAGCTCGGCGTCGCTGCCGCCGCTGCCTGCCGCCTCCAGCAAGGGGCGAGTGGGCAGCTGAATGACGGCGTAGTCGTCGAGCGCGAGCTCGTGCATGGAACCGAGCGCCAGGAAGATGTCCGGCTCTTCGGCGCCGCTCGGCACGAAGCTGGTGTCGAGCGCGGGCTCCGGTTCGTGCGAGACCGAAAAATCCACGATCGCGTAGCCGACGAAGGGCGCTTGACCGAGCATGCGTACGTGCTCGAACTCGGCGGCGACCGCGTCATACAGAGCGTAGTAATCGAGCGCCGTGGCCCGCGGGTCGGTGGTGGGCAAGAGCGGAGAGCCGATGTCCGGGTTTGGGCAGGCGACCAGCACCGCGCCGCGCAAGGTCAACGCGCGACGCGCCTTGCGAAGCACGGAGAGCGCGTCGAACAGCCCGAGGTTGTCGATCAGCACGAGCTCGAACGATGCCTCGCGCACCGCTAAGTCTCCGTCCGTGAGCGGTGAAAACGAGAGCTGCGTGGAGGTATTGCGAGCGGCAGCTTGAGCGATTCGCAGCGGGTCCGCGTCGCACACGTGCACGAGGCGCGCGCCGCGCGTGAGTAGCTGCTCAGCGAGCGGGCCGAGTGCGTCACCGAAGATCAGCGCGCGCTTGCCGGCGAGCAGCGGCTCGGCGTACGCCGCGAGCGCGATGCTCGGTTCGAGCAGGGGTTTGTCGGACATGGCGCGCGGAGGCTAGCGGAGAATGCTCGCCCCTGCCACGCTCGACTGCGGTCGGGCGAAACGTTGCCTTCAGGGTCTTTGGCAAGGCGTCGGGACCCGACACGGCGTCCCGCAATTCACCCCCAAGGCGTAGCGCTCGATCTGCTTCTGATCGTCGTGGCCTAGGCCGAGGCCCGCCAGACACATCATCACTGAATCGTCGACGTTGATGGCGTGCGCGGGATTGGCGCAATGTCCGTTCAGGCATTGGCCGTCCTTGAGCCCGTGCGCGGGAGGGCAGTCGCGATCTTCGTTGCAGACGAGCGCGCGACACGCGGCAGGCGACTGTGGGAGGTGATCAGCGCCCGCGCTACAGATGCCGATCAAGCGACCGGTATCGCGCAACACGAATTCGCTCTTGTCCGTGCTCGGAAGCGGCGTGAAGGCGCAGGAGCCTTCGCGATTGCACTTTGCAGAGAACACGCGGCCCTCGGTGTCGCGTAGCTGGCGCTCGCTCACACGCTGACAACCCGCGGCGAGCAGCGACGAGCACAGGGGGACCGAGAGCGCGAAGGCAAGTAAGAATGCGCGGAAGCGCGTGCGAGTCAGCATTCCTCGGCGCCTATGGTATTAGACTTTGCTCGGATATGTACAAGAAGACTCTGGTCGTCGATGGCGTTACCCCGGTGGGCGCTTACCAGGCGCTGCGCGCGCGTTCGGAGGGCGGCTCGTTCCTGCTCGAGAGCGTCGTCTCGGGCGAGCGCTGGGGACGCTATTCGATTCTCGGCTACCGGCCACGCACGTACCACTTGATCTACGGTGAAGTCGGGGTCGACCCATTCCGCCGTTTGTCCGAGCTCGCGCCGGGAGGAGCCGAGGAAGACGAGGACATCGCGGCGCGCTTCGTGCACGCCTGCGTCGGCCTGCTTTCCTACGACATGGTGCATTTCGTCACCAAGGTGGAGTCGTGGCCCGAGCTCGCCGGCAGGACGCGCCCGATCGCGCGTATGGTGGCCAACTCCACGGTGATCGTGTTCGACAATTTGACGCATACCGCGGTGATCGCCGCCC
>DASYCR010000240.1:0-6339 GCA_036500095.1 Polyangiaceae bacterium | reverse complement strand
CCGCACTTTTCGCGCCGTTCCCCAGCGAGCGCATCCTCATTGATCGCGACGACGTGTTGGTCGTCGACAAGCCGGCGCCGCTCGTCGTGCACGGCGGAGACGCCGCGCTCGCGGGCGATCTGGTGTCGCGCCTGCGCGAGTTGCTGCGTGCGCGTGGCGATCACGACTATCTCGGCGTGCATCAGCGGCTCGACGTCGGTACTTCGGGGGTCTTGTTCTTCACGCGCGACGCCGCGCTCAACGCCGATGTCGCTCGGCAATTCGAGCGGCATGAGCTCGAACGCGTGTACGTCGCGGCCGTCACGTTCGACGGCCCGCGCTGTCCGCTCGCGAAATCCGGCGTGCTCGAGCATCAACTCGATACGTCAGGCGGGAGCACGCGTGTGGTGAAGCGGGGCGGCAAGCGCGCGCTGACGCGCTATCGCCTGCGCGACGCGCGCGCGGGACGAGCGCTGGTGGAGCTCAGGCCCGAGACGGGGCGCACGCATCAGCTGCGCGCGCAGCTCGCGCACGTCGGGGCGGCGATCGTGGGTGACCGCGAGTACGGCGGGCAGCCGGCGTTTCGCTTGATGCTGCATGCAGAGCGGCTCGCGCTCGCTAGCCCCGAGCTCGCAATCGAGGCGGCCGTGCCGGAGGAGATCTTGGAATCGGCGCGCGGCGTCGGGCCCGCGCTCCCGACGGGCGCCGGCCTACGCCGGGCGCTCGTCGACGCCGGCTCGTTGCGCTATCCACTCATTGCACGCACGGAAGCGTTCCGCGTCGTCAACGATCTGGGCGACGGCTTGCCGGGAGTCGTCGTCGATCGCTACGGCGATTTTGCCGTGCTGTCCCTGGCGAGCGAGTCGGCCGTGGCCCGCGGCCAAGAGCTCGCCGAATTGCTTGCATTGCACGGCGCGCGCGGCGTGTACTTGAAGCAGCGGGCGCGCACGGATTTGCGCCGAGCCGTCCACGCCGAACTAGCGCCGCCCGAACCGATCCTAGGCGAAGCCGCGCCGAGCGAGCTCGTGGTCGCGGAGTCCGGGCGACGCTTTGCGGTCGCGCTCGGCGACGGCCTATCGACGGGTCTGTTCCTGGATCAGCGTGACAACCGCGCGCGCATCGCGGAGCTGTGTGGCGGGGCCCGCGTCTTGAATTTGTTTTGTTATACGGGCTCGTTCAGTGTGTACGCCGGGCTCGGCGGCGCGCGCCACGTCACGAGCGTCGATCTGTCGGCGCGCGCGCTGGCGCGCGGCAAGGCGAACTTCGAGCTCAATCAGCTCGACCCCACGCAGCACGCTTTCGTGCGCGCGGACGCGCTCGAGTGGCTCGCGCGCGCAAGCAAGCGCGGCGCGCGCTTCGACGTCGTGATTCTGGATCCGCCGAGCTTTGCGACTGCCGGCAAGGGCAAGACGTTCCGCGCCGCCGACGGCTACGAGCGCGCGCTCGCGCTCGCACTCTCCGTGCTCGAACCGGGCGGGCGACTCTTGGCCGTCACCAATCACCAAAAAACCTCGCTCGCGAGCTTCCGCAAGACGGCGCACGCCGCCGCGCGCGCGGCCGGCTTAGAGCTCGCGCAGCTCAAGGACTTGCCGTCGCCGCTCGATTGCCCAGCGGGTCCGGACGGCCCGTTTCCGGCGAAGAGCATGCTAGTCACCTTGAAATGAGCGGCCGCAACAAGAACCCCTACGCGGGAGCCGATGCGCGCACCAAACAGGCCAAGGCGCAGGGTTACCCCGCGCGCAGCGTGTTCAAGCTCGAAGAGATCGATCGGCGCGTGCGACTGTTTCGCTCGGGACAGCGCGTGCTGGATCTCGGCGCCGCGCCCGGCTCGTGGTCGCTCTACGCGAGCCAGAAGATCGGCCCCGCCGGGCGGATCGTGGCCATCGATTTGCAAGAGATCAAACAAGCCTTCCCGCCCAACGTCAGCGTGCTGCGCGGGGACGCGCTCACGCTCGACAACGCGGAGCTCTCGGCACAAGCGCCTTACGACGTCGTGCTGAGCGACATGGCGCCCAACACGTCCGGCTCGAAAATTCGCGACCAAGCGCAGAGCTTCGAGCTTTACATGCGCGCGCTCGACGTGGCCTGGGCGCTCGGCAAGCAGGGCTCGCACTTCGTCGGCAAGCTGTTCATGAGCGACGACTTCCAGGCCGCCAAGAAAACGACCAGCGAACGCTACACGCGCTGTCAGGTGATTCGCCCGGAAGGCACTCGCCAGCAGAGCTCGGAGATTTTCGTGGTGGGGATCGGCTCGAAGCGGGAGGCGTAGTGCTCGCTGGTTGCTCACACACTCAGTTCAGATCGAGCGCGCGCCCGCCGGTCAAGGCCCCGAGCAGCTCCTGAATGTGCTGGGCGAGTAGCGCGAGGCGTTCGGCCGGGTCGAGCTCTTCGAGCAAGCGCTGGCGATCGTCGGGGTCCGCAAGGATGGCCGCGCCGATGCGATCGGCGACGACTCCCGGCTCCGTGCGATTCCCCAGGAACGCGCGCAGATCCCGAAGCTTGGGTGGCAACTGCGGAGCCAGCTTTTGCCACAACAAGGCGAGCTGCATCCGCCACGCCTGCGCGGTCGCCGGCTCGCCGCGCACTTGATCGTCCAAGAGTTCACCGCGCATCGTGCGATACGTTTGCAGCGGCGGTAGCTCGTCCGCGATCCGTACGCGCGCGAGCCCCTTCAGCACGATGTCGTAACGGCCGTCGCTGCGGCGCGTATCATCGACGACCTCGCCCACGCCGCAAACCTCGTGAACCGGCGGGCGACCCTGATAGTCGAGCTCGAACCCAGCTCGCAGCCGCGCGATCGCCAACAAGCGATCCCCCGCGAGCACGTCGCGGGTCATCTCGCGATAGCGCGGCTCGAACACGTGCAACGGCAATAGCGCACCGGGAATCAACACGGCATCGGGCAGCGGAAAGAAAGGCAGCACCCGCACGTCGGCCTCCGTCAGAATACGGGAGTCGTCGGCGGGGCTCGGCGAGGGCATGGCCCACTATATACTCCCCCTCGCGGCCGTTCCTGGCGAAGGGGGCACCCCTAGAACGCCGATTTCCCCGTCAAGCCCTTGCCCAAAATCAAGGTGTGGATCTCGTGCGTGCCTTCGTAGGTGTAGACGCTCTCGAGGTTTTGCGCGTGGCGAATAGCAGGGTATTCGAGCAAGATGCCGTTGGCGCCGAAGAGGGCGCGCGAGCGGCGCGCCACGTCGAGCGCGATGGCTACGTTGTTGCGTTTGCAGAGCGAGACTTGCTCGGGCGTGATTCTGCCGAGCTTTTCCTTGATGCGGCCGTAGTGGAGCGCGAGCAGCTCGCCCTTGACGATTTCGGAGGCCATCTCCACGAGCGAGGCTTGCACGAGCTGTTTTTCGGCGAGCGCGACGCCGAATTGCGTGCGTTCGTTCAGGTAGGCGAGCACGGCTTCGAAGCAGGCTTTGGCGGCGCCGAGCGCGCCGAACGCGATGCCGAAGCGCGCCTCGTTCAAGCAGCGCAGCGGCGCGCCCAGGCCGACCTTGCCCGCCAGTAGATTTTCTTTGGGCACGCGACACTCGTCGAGCACGATTTCACCGGTCTCGCTCGCGCGCAGGCTCATCTTGCCGGTGATGCGCGGCGTCTCGAAACCCTTCATACCGCGTTCGACCAGGAAGCCGCAGATCGAGTCCGCTTCGCCGTCGTCGACCTTGGCCCACACCAGCGCGACGTCCGCGAAGGGCGCGTTCGTGATCCACATTTTGGTGCCGGACAGCACGAAGTCCGAGCCGTCGCGGCGCGCGCGCGTTTTCATCGAAGCAGGATCGGAGCCGCTGTCGGGCTCGGTGAGACCGAAGCAGCCGATGCTCTTGCCCTGGGCCATCGCCGGTAGAAAGCGGCTCTTCTGAGCTTCGTCTCCGAACGCGGCGATGCCGTACATGGCGAGCGAGCCCTGCACGCTGACGAAGCTGCGCAGCCCACTGTCGCCGTACTCGAGCTCTTGCAGGACGAGGCCGTATTGCACGGGCGTCATGCCCGCGCAGCCGTAGCCGTGGATGCTCGCTCCGAGCACGCCGAGCTCCGCGAGCTCCGGGATCAGATCGCGCGGAAAGGTCTCGCGTTCGTAGAGCTCGGCCGCGCGCGGCAGATAGCGCTCGCGCACGAAGCGGCGCACGCCGTCTTGAATCAGCCGCTCGTCGTCGCTCAGCGAATCGGCCAGGCCGCTCAGCGTCTCCAGCGCGGATTTTGCCATTCTACCCCAAAATCTAGCACTAACTTGGCCCGCGGCCGCGCGGTTCGATAAGCCGGGATATGGTCGGCGTCCGCGCTGCCTTTGCGCTCAGCTCTGCCCTCAGCTTTGCGGCAGTATTTTTCGTGTCTTGCTCGGCGCGGGAGACCGCTCGCCCGGCGCCCGAGCAGCCGCGCGCGCAGGCGTCCTTGCCGAAGCTTGCCGTGGCCGTGCACGCCGAGCCGGTCGTGGCCGCGGCCGTCGCAGCGCAGCTCGCCGCGGTTGCTCCGCTCACCGAGGCCGCCGAGCCGTCCGAGCCCACCGACGCGGCCAGCGCCCCACAGCCGACCCCACCCCCGGACGAGGGTCCGATCTTGATCGCGATTGCGCGCGAGACCTTGATCTACGAGCAACCGAGCTTTCACTCGCACAAGATCGGTTACTTGCGCGCCGGAGCGCGCGTTCGGCGCGACCCTGAGCCGGCAGGTCATGAAGACTGCAAGCTCGGCTTTTATCGCGTGATGCCGGGCGGCTATGTGTGCGTGGGGCTCGCCGCGACGCTCGATCCCAATCATCCGATCGCGCAGTTTTCGCGCGTGCGCCCCGATCGCAGCGCGCCACTGCCGTATCGCTACGGCCGGTCGCTCTATCCCACGCCGCCGTTTTACTCGCGGTTGCCGACGAGCGCCGAGCAGCAAGTCAGCGAAGTCGAGCTCGCTCGACACCTGTCCGCGAACACCGCCTACGCTTGGCGCGACACCTTGAGCGATCCCACGCCAGCCTTCTTGGAAAATGGCGGCCAAGCGCCGGTGCCCTTCGGCCTCGAGCACCAGAGCCACGATCTCGTGCAAGGTCGCGCAGTGGCGGACAGCTCGTTCGCGCTGCTCGGCGTGTACGATCACCAAGGCCGTCGCTTCGGCCTCACCACCGGCATGTCGCTCGTGCCGATGGATCGCCTGAAACCGGTGGTGGCGAGCACGTTTCAGGGCGTCGCGCTCGGCGGCGACTTCAGCTTGCCGCTCGTCTTCGTGCGCAGCAGGGGCGCGTTCTTGTACACGAGCACAGCGGGCAGCGGCGTCGCGCTCGGTCGCGCGCTCGGCTACCGCGAGGCGCTCTCGATCAGCGGCCGGAGCCGCCGCGTCGGGGGCGTGACGTATCTCGAGACCAAGAGCGGCGAGCTCGTGCGCGACGAAAACCTCGTGCGCGTCGACAAATTTCAGCAGCGCCCCGGCTGGGTCAAACCCGGCCGCTCATGGCTGCACGTATCGATCCTCAAGCAAACGCTGGTCGCGTACGAAGGCGAAACGCCCGTCTATGCCACGTTGGTCTCGACCGGCGCGGACGGCATGGGCGACCCAGCCACCACGCACTCCACCGCGCGCGGCGTGTTCTTGATTCACACCAAGCACGTCACGGCAACCATGGACAACGACGAAGTCGGCGACGAATTCGACCTACCCGACGTGCCCTACGTCCAGTACTTCACCGAGGGCTTTGCGCTGCACGCGGCTTACTGGCACGACGCCTTCGGCCAGCCCCACAGCCACGGCTGCGTGAACCTCGCGCCGCTCGACGCGCGCTGGCTCTTTCATTGGACCGATCCGCCCGTGCCTCAAGCGTGGCACGGCGCGATGAGCCTGCGGGGCGGCACGCTGGTATACGTCAGTCCGTAGCGCCCGCTTCCGACGCCCGGCCGCGCGCTCACCACGAGCGCCCCATGAAGCGCCCCTTTTCGCCCGACAAGGCGCGCATGGCGCGCGCGACGTTGCGGCTGCGGGCCTCCGGCGATTTGAGGGCCGCCAGATAGCGAAGGATCTCCTTCTTGCGACTGGGGATCAGCGCGTCCCAGGCCGTTCGAGCGTGGACGTTTTTGGAGAGTGCAGTCCGGAACCAGGACGGCATGGCGTGCATCGGTCCGTTGCGATAGTCGGCGTCGAACTGCAACGTGACCCGCACCTTGTCGCCGACCTTCGTGCCGGAGGCGCGCCGGACGTCGCCGTGCAGGTAGAGATAGAAGTCGCCGTCTCCAATCGGCATCATGTTGATGCGCCAGGGCCGGATTCGCGGCTCGCCGTTGACGCGCACCAGCACCGGTAGCGGCCGCTTCCAGTTCGCCTTGATGGCTCTGACGCGTCGCGCGCTGACCCGCACGAACGGGTTGATCTTGAGTATTT
>DASYCR010000239.1:0-1515 GCA_036500095.1 Polyangiaceae bacterium | reverse complement strand
TACTGACCGGCGCCGGCGAAAAAACATTCTGCGCCGGAGCGGATTTGAAAGAGCGTCAGGGCATGAGCCCGAACGACGTGCGCGAGTTGCTGGGCCTGTATCGCAGCGAGCTCGCCTGGCTCGGAGCGGCTGATTTCCCGGTGGCCGCAGCGATCAACGGCGCCGCCTTGGGCGGCGGGCTCGAGCTCGCGCTGATTTGCGATTTTCGCGTGGCCGTCGAGCACGCGCTGCTCGGCCTGCCGGAGACTTCGCTCGGCATCATTCCGGCCGCGGGCGGCACGCAGCGCCTACCACGCTTGATCGGCGAAGCGCGCGCCCTCGAGCTCATCTTGCGTGGCACGCGCATCACGGCGCGGCAAGCGCTCGACTACGGTCTAGTCCACCGCGTCACGCCCGCAAGCGTGGCCGTCGTAGACGACTGTTGCTCGTGGCTTTCAAGCGTCGTGGATGGCGCGCCGATCGCGCAGCGCGCAGCGCTCCGAGCCATCCGTGCCGCGCGCAGTGCCGCGCTCGAACAGGGTCTCGAAATCGAACGCGCCCTCTACGACGAATGCCTGCTCAGCGAGGATCGCGCGGAGGCGCTGCGCGCCTTCGCCGAGAAGCGCGCGCCGCAGTTTCGCGGTCGCTAAAGAGCTCAAAAAAAGCGCGACCCGCGATCAGGCGTTTGCGCGCGCACTGGGCGCAGGGGCGGACGCAACAAACACTCACTTGCCCGCAGCCGACGCGGGCGGCTCGATGATCGCCCGCGGCTTGCCTTTGGCGACCTGCATTTTCACGTGGCAAAATTGCTTCACTGGGCGGCGCGAGTCTTTGTCGTTGCCGAGACCCCAGAGCGCGACTTGCAGGTCCAGCGAATCTCCGATCGCCAGCGGGCGCAGGCCAGCGGCCGGCCAGATGCGACTGAACTTGTACGGCTTGTCGCCCGAGAGCGTCTGGTCCGTCTCGCCGCCCCGCTCGTCACCGAAGTGTTCGGGCTCGGGCTTGCCTTTGCGGGAAATGCCACCGGCGAACGCCAACGGACCGTTCTTGGGAACCAAGAGCGAGTGTGGCTTGCCGTCATCAGCAGTGGCCTCCAGGCTGACCTTGACGCCCCAGCCAGGGCCGACCTGCGCCGCTTGCGCGCTGGCGATGAAGCGCGCGCCGGCGACCGTGATCTTGAGGCCTTCCGGAATCACCACGTAGGTCACCTCGCGCTGCGCGTCGGGGTCGGCTTTCGCATCGGTTTTTGCGTCAGCCTTCGACGCATCTTTCTCGTCGGCTTTGGCGTCTGTTGCGGGCGCGTCGCTGGCGACTGTCGCTGGCGCGGTCTTGTCCGCCGCGGCGCTCGCCACCGTGTCCGCGGGCGCAGAGCTCGTCGGCGCGTCGGCAGGCGCTGCAGCAGCTTGTCCTCCGCCGCAGCCCGCGCTGCTGAGCGCCCCCAAAATCAAAGCAGCTGAAGAAACGAAACCGCGAGCATGAAGCAGCGTGGAGAGCGACATGCCAAAAAGGCTAGTGCCGGGTCACCAGGCTGACAAT
>DASYCR010000238.1:0-12234 GCA_036500095.1 Polyangiaceae bacterium | reverse complement strand
GCGTGCTCGGCATCAACTTCGATCGCAGGCCGCCTCCGAATTTCTTGGGCACCGACATCGTCGAGGTGCGTTACGGGAAATACGCGTTCAAGCTCGCCAGCGAGTACCGCGTTCCGCTTTTCCGCGGGCACCGCTCGATCTACGGCATCGACTTCTTCGCGAGCGCCGGAATCTACGGCGTGGCGGGCACCCGCGACATCACCAACCCGCCCACGGGCTACTCGGGGCTCGCGCGCGTTCCCATCGATTTGACGGGGAATCTGGGCTTCCGCATCGATACCAGCGCGGGCGGCTTCGTCTTCTCCTTCGCCAACTTGCTCGGCTTTCCCTCAGCCTTGCGCGGCAAGGGACCTGCCGGTGGCTAGCCTTGAGCTTCGCGCCGTGCGGCTCCGCAAGGCGCTCCTGATCGCCTTCGCCTTCTTCAGCTTGCTCACTTCGCGCCGAGCGCTGGCGCAGGCCGCCAACGACGACACCGTCACGCGCGACGGCGCGTTCGAGTGGGACGACAAGAAGGGCTCGTTGTTCCTGAGCCTCCCCTTCCGCGACATCATCGACGCCGATCTGGAGAACAAGCTCAGCCGCGGCTTCCCGACCACGATCGTCTTCACGGCTACCGTGTACCGAGCCGGCGCTCCGGAGCCCCTGTCGACCGCCGCGCAAACCTGCAAGGTGACTTGGGATGTTTGGGAAGAAGTGTACTACGTCGAGAGGACGCGCTCGGGCGTCAGTCAAAAAGTGGTCGAGCCGGTCACGACGATCGAGGGCGTGCTCCGTCGCTGCGCGCAAGTGTATCGACTCCTCGCTGGTGACCGCAACCAAGTGCCGCGCAACGCGCTCCTCTATGCGCGCGGGAAAATCCAGGTCAATCCCGTCAGCCAGGACGTGTTGAACCAGATTCAACGCTGGGTGATGCGCCCGAACGGCACCGGCACGGTGGCAGCCGGCGACGCCTTATTCAGCACGTTTACCGGCCTATTCTTGCAGCGCATCGGGGAAGCCGACCGACAAATGAAATTCACCACCAAGCTCCTTACGCCCAAGGTCATCCCGCAGGAGGCGAAATGACTGATTCGATCAACGAAGTACTGCCGATCGCGCTCGTGCTCGCCGATTGCGAGTGCCTGGTGGTCGGCACGGGCGCCGAGCTCGACGGCCGCGTCGCGGATCTACTCGCCGCGCGGGCGCGCGTAACCGTCGTCTCGAGCGCGCCGAGTGAGGCCGTGCGAGCGCACGCACAATCCGGGCGCGTCACGCTCCACGAACGCGCCCTCGAGGACCGCGACCTCCACGACAAATGGCTCGCCGTGTTGACCGAACAAGATCCGGTGCTGGCCGCCCGCATGGCCGAGCTCGCGCGCCAACAGCGCGTGTTCTTCTGCGCGGTCGATCAACCCGCGTACAGCCGCTACTATCACATGGCGCGCGCGCGCGCCGGACTCTTGACCATCGCCGTCAGCACCGCGGGGCAAGCGCCCGCGCTCGGACGGCGGCTGCGTGAAGAGCTCTCGCGCCTGCTTTCGGAGAGCGGCGCGGCGGCGTTCGTGAACGAGCTGGCGGAGCTGCGGCGGCGCACGCCATCGCTCGAGCGTCGCGACGTGCTGGGGCGTGCGGTCGCCGGCGTGCGGCTGACCGGCGAATTGCTGTTGAAAGGGCCATGAAAGCAGCTCAATTGAGGCTCTCGTATTGACAAACGACCATATCCCGGTCAGGTCTCGGTATGGCTGGCGCGGCAATCAAGCGAGTCACCGTCAATCTGCCGGCCAAGCTCCTCAACGAAGCAGAGCAGGTCAGCGGGCGCGGTATCACGGAGACGATCGTGCTCGGGCTCGAGCTCTTGGCGCGACGTCGAGCCTATGCCAAGGCCATTGCATTGAAGGGGAAGCTCCGGCTGGCCGTCGATCTGGATTTGTCTCGTGAGCGCTCTATTCGTTGACACTTCGGTGTGGGTGGAGTTCTTCCGCGGCGTGCCTTTGCCGCCCTTGGACGACGCGTTGCGGGACGGGCTCGTCGTGCTCGCGCCGATTGTTGCGGCCGAGCTCCTGAGCGCGCCGCTGTCCAAGACCGAGCGACGCTCGCTCGCTTCCTTCCTGCAAGACCTGCCCCTGCACCCGACGCCCGTCGATCACTGGCTAGCGGTCGGAGCCTTACGCGCACAGCTGTCGAAGAAAGGCTTGTCCGTGTCGACGCCGGACGCACACATCGCCGCGTGCGCTATCGAGGCTCGGGCCGCGCTGTGGTCGAACGACGCGATCTTCCGCAAGGTGGCCGGGCAGAGCTCACTCCGGCTTTTTCAAGCGTGACGGGCGCGGTAACTCGGTTGAGGTTGAGATATGACGAATGATCAGTTTGCCCCGAGCCCACGCCTCCGACTCGCTACCAAGCCTCGACGCGCAGGCCCGCGACGCGGAGAAACTCATTTTGATTGCGGGTGACGAGCGTCATGTCGCAGGCGAGCGCGATGGCGGCGATCTGCATGTCGTTGCCGCCAATCGGCGTGCCTGAGCGACGGAGCTGCGCGCGCAGGAGCCCATATTGTTCGGCCGCTGCGTCGTCGAAGGGAACGGATTCGAACAGTTGAAAGAAACGCGCCACGGTGGCTAGGTTGTCGTCCACGCGGGCGCTGTTTCTGGCACCATAGAATACCTCTGCTTTGACGACCGAGCACAGCTTCACGTCGCGGGGCGTCAGACGCTCGAGTTGCTTGCGCAACTTCGGTTCACGCTCGTTGAGGTAGGCGAGGCAGACGTTGGTGTCGAGCAAGTACGTCACAGCGAATCAGGCTCTTCGGGGACCGGATCCTCGGGAACCATCAACGTGCCCTGACAGCTTCCTTCGAGAGCGAAGAACCATTTGGGCCACGTGTCCTCAGCGCGCTCCCCGCCGGCCAGCTCCGCGACGTAGGCGGAGAGGCTTTTCTTCGCCCTCTTGGCCTCATGTTTTAGCCTGCGGGCAATATCATCTGACAAATAGAGGGTCACCTGGGCCACGCATACAAGTATACTTGGGTACGTGCGCCAGCGCCACCCAAGCGCCCGCATTTTTTGGGGCGTCACCGCGACCAGGCGCATACCAACGCACCCCGATTGCTATTGCAACTGGGTTGCCTTATGGTCCCGCCCGCTCCCGATGGGTCGTCTCCGGTTCCTGGTTCTGCACACCGCGCTCTGGCTGTTCGCGAGCGGCGTCGCGCGGGCGCAGACCGCGCCGCAGGCTCCCGTCGCCGTCGAAGCCCCCGTCGTTTTGAGCCATGTCGACGCGGTGTACCCACCGGCGGCGCTGCCCGAGCAAAAACACGCGGACGTCGTGCTGCTCGTGACCGTCGACGTGGACGGCCATGTCTCCAAGATCGACGTGGCAACGTCCGGCGGCGACTTGCTGGATCAAGCGGCGATCATCGCGACGCGGCAATGGACCTTCGTGCCGGCCAAGCGCGGCGGCGTGCCGGTCGCGAGTCGCATTCGGATCCCGTTTCATTTTGCGCCGCCCGCGCCGCCGCCCGAGCTCGTCGAGCCACCGCCGTCGCCCGAGCCGGCGCTCGACGCGCAGGCCGCCGTGCCCGCTGCACAGAGCGCGCCCGTAGCGCCGACTGCGCCGACTGCGCCGAACGCGGCGGCACCCGCGGCACCGATCGAGATCGACGTGATCGGCCAAGCGACGCCGCCGACGCACGGGCCTTCGGATTTTCGCGTGAAGGTAGGTCAGCTCGCGGTCGTGCCGCGCCAGAACGCGAGCGAGCTCTTGAAGCTCGCGCCCGGCATTCTGCTCACGAACGAAGGCGGCGAAGGCCACGCGGAGCAGGTATTTTTGAGGGGTTTCGACGCGCGCGAAGGGCAAGACATCGAGTTTACGGTGGGCGGCGTGCCGATCAACGAGAGCGGCAATCTGCACGGCAACGGCTACGCGGACACGCACTTCATCATCCCCGAGTTCGTCGAGGGCTTTCGGGTGATCGAGGGTCCGTTCGATCCGCGGCAAGGCAACTACGCCGTGGCGGGCAGCGCCGACTACGAGCTCGGCCTCGAGCGGCGCGGTATGTTTGCCAAGTACACGAACGGCAGCTTTGGCACACATCGACTGCTGCTCGGCTGGGGACCGAAGAACGAGAGCGCGCACACCTTCGGTGGCGCCGAGATCTATCAAACCGACGGCTACGGCCAGAACCGCGACGCGCAGCGCGCATCCGCGATGGCCCAGTACGAGGGTCGCCTCGGCGAGCGCGGCTCATACCGCGTCACCTCGCAAGCTTACACCACGCACTTTCACTCCGCGGGTCTGATCCGCGACGACGACTTTCGCGCCGGACGCATCGGGTTTTACGACAGCTACGATCACTCGAGCTTCGCCCGCGAGCAGATCCCGGAGGGCGGCGACTCGTCGCGCTACTCGCTCGCCGCCACGTTCGAGACCCACGCGGACGACACGACGCTGAATCAGCAGATCTTTCTGATCCGGCGCGACATGCGGTTGCTCGAAAATTTCACGGGATTCTTACTGGATGTGCAGGAGCCGCTGCAGAGCGTGCACGCGCAGCGCGGCGACATGCTCGACTTGAACGTGCGCGAACTCACACTCGGCGCGCGGGGCTCGGCGCGCTTCACGGGTTCGCTGTTCGGCAAGAAACAAGAGCTCGAGCTCGGCTACTTCGCGCGGGGCGACCAAGTCTCGAGCGGTCAACAGCGGCTCGAGGCCAACACGGGTGTCCCGTACAAGACCGACACCGATCTCGACTCCACGCTGGGCGAGGTCGGGCTCTATGCGGACGCGAATGTGCGTCCTCTTTCTTGGGTTACCTTGCGCGGCGGCGTGCGGGCCGAGCTCTTGACCTATGACGTCCTCGACAACTGCGCGGCGCAGAGCGTGAGTCACCCATCGGCCACGAATCCGCCGATCGACCAGAGCTGCCTCACGCAACAAAATTTTGGCCGGCCGCGTGAGGCGGATCAGCGCGACTCGACCTCGAGCGTCGCGCTCTTGCCGCGCGCTTCGCTGATGCTAGGGCCCGCGGGTGGCTTCTCGTTTCTCGCCAGTTACGGGCGCGGCATGCGCTCGGTCGACCCGGGCTACATCACGCAGGACGTAAAAACCCCGTTCGCCAGCATCGCGGCTTACGAGGGCGGTGTGCTCTATTCGCTCACCTCCGATCGCGTCGCGCTCGTGGCACGCTCCGTCTTTTTCCAGACGCACGTCGACAAAGACCTGATCTTCAACGAGAGCGAAGGGCGCAACGTGCTCGGCGCGGGGACGACGCGCACCGGCTGGCTCGGCGCGGCGCGCGCAACCGGCTCTTTTTTCGACGAATCGTTCAATCTGACCCTCGTGCGCTCGAGCTACGACGACACGCATTTGCTCGTGGCCTACGTGCCGGCCGTCGTGTTGCGCTCGGACACGGCCCTGTTCAGCAATCTGCCGCTCGCGTTCCTCGACAAGCGCGTGCGCGGCACGGTCGGCGCGGGCGTCACGTACGTCGGACCGCGCCCGTTGCCGTACGGCGAGCGCAGCCAGGATCTGTTCACGGTGGATGCGTCGGCGTCGCTAGCCTGGCATTATTTCGAGCTCGGGCTGAGCGCGACGAACTTGTTCAATCGCCGCTATCGCTTGGGCGAATACAACTTCGCCTCCGACTTCCACAGTCAGCCGCAGCCCACGCTCGTGCCGGAGAGAATGTTCAGCGCGGGTCCGCCCCGAGCCGTATTTGCGACACTCGGTGTCTACTTGGGGGGTGTTTGATGCGCATCGCGCCCACCCCCAAATCTCTCACTCTCCTCTTGCTGCTGGTTCCGCTCGGCTGCGCGGGCACGACCGGGGATCGGCTCCGAGATTTTCCGGCAGCAGCGTCTGGTCCGGGCGACCTCACGAGCCCACTCACCTTCACGACCGATCTCGGCTGGCACGTCATTTTGAGCGAGGCAAAGCTCCACGTCGGCGCGTTCTATCTCGATCAGAGTCGACCCGTATCGGGCGCGCAGGACATCAATTGCGTGTTGCCCGGCACGTACGTGGCACAAGAAACCAGCGGGCTGGACGTCGATTTGCTCTCGGCCGCGCCGCAATATTTCCCGGCTCCCGCGCACGGCAGCAGCCTGCCCGCGATCGTCGGTCAGGTGTGGCTCACAGGCGGCGCGATCGACGACACGAGCAACGCGACGAAGATCCTGGTCGTCGCGGGCACGGCCGAACAGAACGGCACGATCGTGCCCTTTCTCGCCCAGCTCACGATCGGCACCAACTTCGCGGCATCGGGCGCGCTAGCGGGCGCTCAGTCGATCTGCAAAGAGCGCATCGTGTCGCCGATCCCGAGCGCGCTCACGGTCGAGCAAACGGGGGGCTTGTTGCTTAGCGTTGATCCGCGCCGCTTGTTCGTGAACGTCGATTTTTCCGAGCTCGACATGACGACCAGCGCGCCGTTCTTGTTCAGCAACGATCCGACGAGCAGCGACTTCACACAACCCAGTCGGAACCTGTTCGACAACCTGCGGTCGGTCGGGCCATACACTTTCTCTTGGTCCGGCAACCTGTGAGAACGAACTAGCGATGCCCCGCCGCCCACTCTCTTGCCTGGTAGCCCTACTGCTTCCGCTGTCGCTCGCCGCCTGCTCCAGCGACAACCAAGCGAACGCGCCGAGCGATCCAGGCGCAGGCGGCATCTTGTTCGCCGTGTCCGGAGAGGCGCTCGCCCTGGGCGGTTATGCGTTTCCCCCTCTAAATCCTGGGGATCCGGCGTTCGTCGACGGTTGGCAGCTCACGTTCTCGCACCTGCTCGTCACGATCGATCACTTGACGCTCTCGTCCAATCCAGACATCTCGGCCGGCGATCAGTCGCTGACCGGCGCGGTGGTGGCGGGTGTCGACGGCCCGTGGGCGCTCGATCTGAGCCACTCGGATCCGAGCTACCTTCCCGGCAAGGGCGGCCCTGACGAAGAAGCCGTGCCGATCGCGTCACTCGCCGCGCAGAACCGCAACGGCAACGCGCCGTTCGCGACGGACGGCACGCGCTACGCGTTCGGCTTCGACACGGTCGCGGCCACCCCGAACGCGCTCAACATAAACCTCGACGCCTCCGCGCTCAGCGCCTACCAAGGCATGATCCAGAGCGGCTGCATCGTCGACTACGTCGGGACGGCGACGTTTCGCGGCGGCACGGTCGAAGGCCATACCGACTGCAACGACGACCCCGAGTACGCAAACTGGCCCAAGACCGTGAACTTCGAGCTCTGCTTCAAGTCGCCCACCAGCTACCGCAACTGCCAGAACCCGGACAACGCGAGCGCGACTCCGCTCGGCAACGACGAGTTTCAGCGCGGCGTCGCGCCGCTCGCCGAAAAATCCGTGATCGCGCAAGTCACGGTGCACACCGATCATCCCTTCTGGGACAGCGTGCTGCACGACTCGCCCGCGCACTTCGATCAATTCGCGGCGCGCGTTTCGGATCAGACCGGCACCCCGACGGTCACGCTCGAAATGACACGAGGCGTCGACTACACGGCCGTCACTGACGCCGTGGGCAACCCGCTCAACTGGCGCTACTGCATCGATCCGCCGACCGACGTGCACGGCCAATTCAACGGGCCAATGGCGTTCGATCCGGGCTCCGTGCCGCACGCGCCCGACAACCAGCCGGCGCATGGCCTGCGCGACTACTATGATTTCAGTACCTACGACCAAAGCACGCAGGGCCACCTCAACTCCGACGGCCTATGCTACGTGTCACGCAACTACCCCAGTCCAAACTGAGATTCTGGGCCAATCGCCATGCACGCCGACCACACAGAGCACGATCACGCCGGCCACGGCCATGTTGGGCATGGTCATGGACACGGCGCACCGCACGGTGAGCACGCCCAGCCCGCCAATTCGCCGCGCTTGAGCGCGCGCGAACGCGGCGCGCGCTGGGTCGTGCTCGTCACGTCGCTGATGATGATCATCGAGCTCGCGGTCGGCTACACGACGCACTCGCTCGCGCTGACCGCCGACGGCTGGCACATGGGCACGCACGCGGCGGCGCTCGGTCTCGCTTCTTTTGCGTACTGGTTCGCGCGCACACGCGCTCGCGATCACGCCTTCAGCTTCGGCACCGGCAAAGTCCACGCACTCGCCGGCTACACTAGCGCCATCATCCTGACCGGCGTGGCGCTGTCCATGCTGGTGGAGTCGGCCTTGCGCCTGTTTCGCCCGGAATCCGTGCGCTACACGGAGGCCATTCCCGTCGCCGGCGTCGGCCTGCTCGTCAATTTCGTGAGCGTGCTGTTGCTCAGCGGTGGCGACGCCGACGCCGCGCATCACGGTCACGCGCACGGCGATCACGGCCACGATCACAATCACCGCGCGGCCTACCTGCACATCCTCGCCGACACCATCACCAGCCTGCTCGCCGTGGTGGCGCTCCTGGCCGGACGCTACCTCGGCTGGACGCTGCTCGACCCGGCGATGGGCTTGCTCGGCGGCGCCATCGTGCTGCGCTGGGCTGTCGGACTCTGCCTCGACGCGGGCCGTCAGTTGCTCGACGTGAACCCCTCCGTTGAACTTGCCGCGCGCCTGCGCGCAGCGCTCGAGTCAATCGACGACGTGCGCGTCGAAGAACTCCGCCTCTGGAGCACGGGGCCCGCCAAACACGGCTGCGTCGTCACCCTCGTCACCGCATCCCCCCGCGCCTCCGCCCACTACCGCTCACGCCTGCTCGAAATCGCAAACCTCGCGCATTTGACGGTCGAAGTCCGCAGCGCGACTGAGTGAGTGAGGGGCTGCCCCCACCCGTCGCTCCTCGCGCGCTCCGCGCGCTCTGGGGCGCCGACCTCCCCCAAAGCCGTGCTCGCCGCAGCGGCTGCGCGCGGCCGGGGGAGGTACGAGGCGGAAGGCCAGCTAACGGCGCACCGTGTGACGACATGACGGACAGCATCGAACGACCGGAACCTCTCGCGGATGCCGCGCCTCGCGTCGCAGGAGCGTCAACGCTTGGTAGCCTCGAGTTCGTGAACACGGAGTCCGAAGCACCGCCCGATATCGACGAGCGCGGCGTCGATCGCGCTCAGATTCGGCGTATGCTCGCGCTCACGCCAATCGAGCGCCTGCGCTGGCTCGAAGCCGTCATGCGCGACGTTCTCGAGCTGCGAGCGCTGAATGACAAGCCCTCGCTTCGCTGAGTTGCTCCGGCTCTTGGCCGAACACGACGTGGAGTTCATCGTCGTCGGCATGCTCGCCGGCGTTGATCGAGATCAAGCGCCGCGCGGGTCGGCCCAAGGACATTGCAGCCATCCCCGTGCTCGAGTCGACCTGGGCCGAGCTCGGACGCGCGCTGAAAACCTGAGCGTCCCGGGCGCGGCTTGCAGCTTCGCCGAATCACGATCTAGGCTCTTGGTCAGGATGCGCGGTCGTCTGGTCGGGGTCGGATTGGCTTTGGGTTTCGTGTTGCACGCGGCGCGCGCTGACGCGGAGCCACCGCCGGAGCACGTCGCGCTCGTGCATTTCGCGAGCGAACCCGAGGGCATCACGTTACACGTGCAGGAACAGAGCGAGTCTGACGATGGTCGCAAGACCAAGGACTACCGCTTGCTGTGCACCGCGCCCTGCGTCGCCAAGCTGCCGTCGGGCCCGCAAACTTTGGCCCTTGCCGGTGACGACGGTGTCGCGATCCCAGCCAAGGCCGTGAACTTGCCGGAGGGTCCCACTCAAGTCCGCGGGCACTTCGAGAGCCGCGCGGCCGTGCGTTACGTGGGGGTGTTGGTTGCCCTCGCCGGCATCGGCACGGGCGTTTACTTCATCATCAGCTCGAACAACACCACCACCGACTGCAGCGGAGGCGTCTGCAACGGCGGGCTCCACCAGGACAACACGCTGCTCGGCATCTTAATCGGCCTGGTCGGCGGCGGCGGCGGGATCTTGATGGCGCGCGTGCCCGACGTGCCGGTCGTCCAGGTGGCCTCTCACTCGCGCCTGCCCAGCGCGGCACACGCACTCACGTTCAGCGGGCACTTTTAGGCCGCGCGTTTCACTCGAAATTCGGCGTCCCGGTCGGGCTGTGCGGGGCGTCGGGAGCGACCGGCGCGGGCGTCGTCGGCAGGTACGTCGCGAGTACGGCGATCGTGTAGAAGCGGTGCTGGTGCTGGAGCAGCGACCAGTCAGGCGCGCTGAGGGCATGCTTGACGCACGTGGTGGATTTGCGTGCTTGTTTGCCGTGCCATTTGCCGCTCGCGCCGGGAAACAGATGCACGGATTTTTTTTGAAAATCGATCGTGAGCACGTAGTTGAGGGTGCCCTCGGCGTCGATTTTCTTGGGGCCGCAATCGGGGTTGTCGCGGACGGCGCGCGTGAGAGCGTCCTCGAAAAAGGGCACTGCGTCGCACAGGTTGCCCTCGTGACCGGCGTTCGCGCTGGCGCCGCAGCGCACGTGTTGAACGGTGCTCAAACGGATCTTGTCGGGCGGCTTACCGGCGTCGCCCGCCTCGGGCGCGGCGGCGCTAGCGGCCGGCGGCACGCCGAGCTTGCCCGTGTCGACGAGCGCCGACGCGCTGGCGACGGGCGCGGCTTTGCCGTTCGGCCGCCGCACGAGATAGAGCGGCACGGCGATCAGAATGCACACGACCACGAGCGCCACCACGATTTGCGCGCGCAGCGGGCGATCGCCACCGCCGCCCGAACCGACGCCGAGCCTGCGCATGGACGGCTCTCCCGAGGAAGAACCAATCGACGAACGCGAGGACGGGGGCCCAGCCATGCGCCCCGTGTTCAGTCGTCGAGCAGGGCTTGCACCTGATGTCCGGGCTCGGCGCGCACCAGCGTAGCGGCCACGTCGAGCGCCTCCGGCATCAAGCCTTGCACCTGGGAGACCACTTGCTCGACCACGTTACGCGCTTCGTCGAGGTTCGGCCCGGTCATCACGATCGCAAATTTGAGCGGGCCGATGCGGCCACCCGTGATCGGCACGATGCTGAGCAGGAGCATCTCGGTGAGCTCGACCACGCGCTGCGCGGCGCGACGGAGCGCGAGCATCTCCAAAATGGTGGGCCGCTCGCTGACGTGCCGGTTCGGCCCGCGGATGTGATAGCGCGCGACGGACATCGGCAAATTGGCCCATTCCGCGAACGCGCGTTCGTCCTCCAGCGCTTGCAGGAGTGTCTCGCGGCGCGATAGCCCGGTCAGGCCGTCCCTGCGGGAAAGATACGCTTTCGCCCGCTCGTGCGGCGGCGAGTGCTCGGGAAAGCTCACGAGCTTGACGCGCGATTCACCGAGCTGGACCTCCGCGCCGTGCAAAAGAGCGATCGTCTTTTTGCGCTCGTAGCTGTACTCGGCATAGGTGCCGTTGGTGCTGCCCGTGTCCTCGATCGTCCAGGAACCCGCTTGCCACTTCATGGCCGCGTGCGAACCGGACACGGTCGCCTCCGGCATCAAGATGTCCTGCCCGCTGCGCCGCCCGATCGTCATCACCGGTTTGTCGAGCGGGAAGATCATACCGGCCGCGTCCGGCGCGTTGGTGCAATAGGTCACGAGCAACGCTTGCGCGGCGGGAGCGAACAGCTCGGCATTCGAACGCCCGGGAGGCGCGCCCGGCTGAATCCGCTCACGCGGGATCTGCACCTGGCTGGTCGTGAGGTTGCTCGGATTGAAAAAGCGCATGTGCCGCGCGCTCGGTCGAATCAACGGGTCGTCCGAGAGGCAGCGGAAAATCTGCTTCACCTCGTCGACGGACAGCCCGGACGGCACGTCGAACATGATCTGCGAGCGCATCGGCTTCGCGCGCGGCTTGTAGCCGGGCTCAGGCACTCGGCACGTCCACATTTCCCAGAGCGTGAGGCCGAGCGCGTAGACGTCGTCCTCGGGGCTCGCGCCGCCGGAGCGGAGCCGCTCGGGCGCCATGTAGTTCGGCGTGCCGCCGTCGGGGGGAGCGCCCGGACGCCGTGCGCTCAAGCGCGCGCGCTCCTGAGCGAAGCCGAAATCCAGGATGATGGCGCGATCGTTGGTGACCATCACGTTGCCCGGCTTGAGATCGCCGTGGACCAGCCCCTGCGCGTGGATGGCGGCGAGCCCGGTGGCGACCTCGCTCGCGATCTTGCGGAACTCGTCGGCGGTGTAGCCGCCCTGGGCCTTGCGCCGACGGATGTGCGTGTGCAGCGTCTGCCCGGCGATGTGCTCCATCACCAGGATCGGGCCCCACGGGCTCGGCGCTAGATCGTGCACGCGGCAAACGTTGGGATGGCTGACCGAGCGCGCGAGCAATAGCTCTTGGCGCAGCGCTTCGTCGTC
>DASYCR010000237.1:0-1992 GCA_036500095.1 Polyangiaceae bacterium | reverse complement strand
GTCGCTGTCGGCGTAGCCCGTGCCGGTGTAGCCCGTCACGGTGGTGCTGGCTTGACGCGGTACGATCAAGCCGTCGACCGCGGAAAAACCCAGCGTGTCTTCTTGAATGAAGAGATCGCCCGGGCCCGACACGGCGCCGCTGCCACCTTGCCCGCTCGTCCCTGCCGCGCCGCCTGCGCCCGAACCGCCTTGTGCGCTGCCCGCATTGCCGGCGGAGCCCGCGTTGCCCGTGCTGCCGGCACTGCCCGCGTAGCTCAACGTGGCGGCTGCATCGTCGCTGCTCGCGTCGCAGCCAACCGCGACGAGCAAACAATACGCAATCAAAACGAGAAGGATCTTTTTCATGTGGTGCTCGTGGCGCGAGCCCCACGTCTCGAACCGCGCCTATTGTCGCGCGCGGATCCTCGGGCGCCAAACTCGACAAACAATTGAGCTCGGGGCAGCTCAGACGCTCCGAGCTCCTGGCTCTATCCGGGATGGTAGCCTTGGGAATTGAGTGTCGCTTGGGAGATCCCGCTTCGGTGCGGCTCCATCAGCCCTTGCCAATCCCCTCCGGCAAATCACCCTGCGGAGTGTAGTTCGCGTCGTGGGCCGTCATGGCTTTGCCGCCGATGCCGCGTTCGCGCCAGGTGCGGCCGGGGGGCGATGCGTCGAGCCAATGGTAGCTGTGTTCGCGCGTGTCGAGGTGCACGTATTGGGTGCGGGGGTGGGTGTATACGCCGACGCCGACGCGCGGGAGTTCGCGCAGGTATTGGGCGAGCAGCGCGGCGGTCACGCCCGGTAGGCGGAAGTCCACGGCGGCGCCGGACGCGTGCGGGCCTTCGGGGCGGCGCCCGGGTTTGCGATAGGCGGACACGACTTCGACGGTCGTGGCTTTGAAGTGAAGCGCGGCGCGGTACACGAGCTGGAGTGTGCGGCGCTCGAGGCGCGTGCTCTCGATGTGCTTGGTGTCGCGCGCGTCGCATAAGAGCACGTCGAGTTTTTTTGCTTCGCCCTCGTCCACTTTGCCGTCGGCTGCGTACAAACGGGTGTCGACCGCCTCGTGCGTGTTCAGGTAGACGATGTGCACCTTGGGCAGCCGCTCGAAGGGTGATTCGGCTGGCGCGGCGCTGGTGACTGCGGGGCTCGTCGGTTGCGGTTTCGCGGGCGCTGGGGTGGGCGGCTGGAGCGAAGCGGTGCGGCCCGACTTGGCGCGCTGGTGCGTGGCCGCGAGCGCGCTCAGGCCGAACGCGGCACACAGCGCGAGCAGCGCAACGCCGCGCTTACGCGAGAGATCTAGCCGCGAAAGTCCGAACACTCAGCCAAGATTATGGATGAGTGACCGTCACATCGTCAAATTCGGCAGTGGTGTTGGTGGTGCCGAGCGCGACTCCACCCGAAGCAATCGAGGTGTCCGTGACGGTGACCATTGGCGTGCCGTTTAGGGAAGCCGTGAGCGTCGTGCCGACCACCTCGAGGCGCACGGTGTACCAAGTGTTCAGGCTGTAGGTCACGTTGACGAGGCTCCCGAGCACCGTGGCCGCGGTGGCCGTGCTGTTCACGCGCTTCTCGATGCCAAACTTGTTCTCGCTGTTGAGCGCCACGAAGTAGTGAGTGTCCGCTCCCAAATAGCGCGCGAAGACCGCGGCTTGGTACGAGTTACTCATGCCGCCGAACTTGTTGATCTTGACCTTCGCTTCGACGATCTGATCGGCGAAGCAGGTTCCGCTCACCGCCGAGATCTGCAGTTTGTTTTGGATCAGCGTCTGTGCGTACGCCTGGCTGCCGTCCGTGAGCAACGACCACGTGCCGCCGTTGACCGTCCAAGCGCTCGCGCCATTTTCGAAATCGTCGAAGAAGAGCGAGTTCGTCGTGCCGCCGGTGCCGGCGCTGCCCGCCGTTCCGGCACTCGCGCCCGCGTTTCCTCCACTGCCCGCGCTGCCCGCCGCTCCAGCACTTGCGCCCGCACTGCCTGCCGCTCCAGCACTCGCGCCCGCGCTGCCGCTAGCGCCC
>DASYCR010000236.1:0-1583 GCA_036500095.1 Polyangiaceae bacterium | reverse complement strand
GCGCCGCAAGCCGGCCTCCGTCGCGCTCGTGTGAAGCACCAAATCGCGATCGGGGCTCGCAGTTTCGGGCAGCGTAAACGAAGCGCCGAGCTGGCGCGCGATCAGCGCGCGCTCCGGGCTCACGTCCACCAGCTCGACCTCGACGCCGATCTGCCGCACGAGCAAGTACGCGCACAAACAGCCGAGCACGCCAGCGCCGATCACCGTCGCGCGATCGCCCAAGCGCGGCGCGGCATCCCACACGGCGTTCACCGCAGTCTCCAAGTTCGCAGCCAAAACTGCGCGCTCGAGCGGCACGTTTTCCGGCACCGGCACGACCGCGCGCGCCGGCACCACGTACGCCGTCTGATGCGGAAACAAGCAAAAAACTGGGCGTTCGCGCAGCTCCGCCGGACCGGCACCGACGACACCGACGTTAGCGTAGCCGTATTTGACGGGCCCCGGAAAATTCCCCGCCTGGAACGGACAGCGCATGCGCTCGTACTCGCTCTCCGGCACGCGCCCGTTGAAGACCAAGGATTCGGTGCCGCGGCTCAGCGCGCTGAAACGCGTGTGCACGAGCACTTCGTCGGGACCGGGCGCGCGGAGAACCTCTTCGCGAAGCTCGCCCCGACCGGGGCTCACCGTCCAAAATGCACGCGCTCGCTCGGTCATCGTTCCTCCGCTGCGCAACGCGTCCGTGCGCGGCTCACGTGATACCATGGGCCCGAGCGCGGGCGAGCCCCGCGCCACTCGACCGCATGAAATCGGAGCCCAGCACGCGCGAGCTATCGCTCGAGAGATTCAGCCTGGCGCATGCGCTCGTCCTGCTCGCAGGCCTCGCCGGTTCGATTCGCGCGGGGACGCCGCTGATCTGCGCTTCACTCGGCTGCGTCAGCCTCGCGCTGCTGCTGCTCGCTTGCCGCCGCGCGCTCACGCCGAACGGCCATTTCGGGCTCGCCAACGCGCTCACCGCGCTGCGAGTCGTGCTCGTCGTGGTGCTCGCAGCGCCGCTGACCGTGCTCTCGATCCGCGGCGGCGCGCTGCTCGCGATCATCGTGCTGCTGCTCGACGGCTTGGACGGCGCGGTCGCGCGACGGCGCGGTGAAGCTTCGCCCTTCGGCGCGTACTTCGACATGGAGACAGATGCTCTGTTCGTCCTCATCACGACCTTGCGCTTGTACTTGCTCGAAGGCTACGGCGCGTGGGTGCTGACTGCCGGGGTGCTGCGCTACGCTTACGTGCTCGCGGTTCGCCTCTTGCCCGGCTCGGGTCGTGAAGCGCCGCGCTCATTGCTCGGCCGTATCGCGTCGTCGAGCTTGGCGCTCGGGTTGATTGCGGGGCTCGCGCTGCCGGGTGCGCTGGGCTCGCTGAGCGCGCTCGCCGGGACGCTGATCGTGAGCGCCTCGTTCGCGCATTCGTTCTACTATTGCCAGCTCTCGAGCTGAGCCAGAAATTCGAACGCGACGAGCGACCAGCTGCGCGGGCTCGGCGCGTGAGCTCGCGCCTGCGCAGCGCGCTCGGAAAGCGCTGCAGACGACCGCGTGAGCTCGAGCAGTGAGCGCGCGAGATCCCCCAGATTTTCAGCCAATTCGCCACCGGCT
>DASYCR010000235.1:0-2428 GCA_036500095.1 Polyangiaceae bacterium | reverse complement strand
TAGCAGCACGGGTGGTGTGACGGTGACCGGCACGAAGCTGAGCGACCTGGTCTCCGGTGGCGTGCCCATCCAGGTGGACGCGGGCTATATGGTGACGCCCAATGTCCTCGTGGGGCTGTATGGCCAGTACGCCTTTGTCTCGGAGAAAAATTGCGACGCGGGCGCCAGCTGCTCTGCTCACGACATCCGTCTGGGCGTGCAGGCCCAGTATCACATCATGCCTGACCAAGCCGTCGATCCGTGGCTCGGTCTCGGCATTGGCTACGAGTGGCTCGGCGATTCCGAGTCAGCGGGCGGCGTGAGTCAAGACACCACGATCAAGGGCTTAGAGTTCCTGAACGTGCAAGGTGGCGCGGATTTTCAGGTCGCGAACGCGCTCACGGTCGGCCCATTCCTGAATCTATCGCTCGCCCAATTCTCGAGCTTTTCGACCAGCGGGCCACTCGGCACCACCAGCGGCAGCTTCGACAACAAAGCGATGCACGAGTGGATCACCATCGGCGCCAAGGGCACCTTCGGGCTCTGAGCTAACGCGTCGCGACGACAAAGAGGCGCGGGAACTCGAACAAGCGCCTCCCGTCGGCGCGCGTAGCGTACGCGCGCTCGATCTCGGCCGTGTACCGCTGCAGATAGTGCGCGCGTTCGGCCGCGGGCAGCGCCGCCAAATACGGACGCAGCCCCGTGCCCTTCACCCACTCGACGATCGCATTCGCGTCCGGCATCACGTGCTGGTAATTCGTTTGCCAGATGTCCACGCGCGTCGCGTGGGGCGCGAGCAGATCGTAGTAAAATTCCGGCGCCCCGACGCGGTGGAGCTCGCGCACATTTTGCAGGCGCTCGCGCCAACTGCTGAACGGCGAGCCTTGCTCCGGCTCCGTTTCACGCATCAACCGGTGGCTCGGCTCCTCGAAATTTCTCGGCATTTGTACGGCAAGAACGCCGCCCACGCGCACCTGCTCGAGCAACGCCGGGAACAACCGCTCGTGCTCCGGCAACCACTGCACCAGCGCGTTCGAGAACAATAAATCTACTGGCTCCTTCGCGCGATACTGCGCGGCATCCGCCTCGACCCAAGCGACGCCCGCTACATCCTTGCGCGCACGGTCGAGCATCTCCGTCGAATTGTCGACCCCGGTGATGTCGGCGCCGGGAAAGCGCTGCACCAGCAACTCCGTGGAGTTGCCTGGCCCGCACCCTAAATCCAGCACGCGCGCCGCGGACGAAAGCGGCGCTCGCGCGAGCAGCTCCCGCGCCGGCCGTGTCCGCTCATCCGCAAATTTCAAATACTGCCGTTCATCCCAGACACTCATGAGCTGCTCCCTCGGGCAGGGCATAGCACACGGCCCCGCCTCGCATCGCGCCCGCCCCACGACTCGGTCCGCCGGACCGCCCTCAGCCGCACAAATCAAGGAGCATCACTCTTCGGCCCCTCGTCATAAGCTCGGGGTCGATACTTCTTTTGCACGCCGCCGTTCGCCGCACCGTTGTAAACGATGTCACTCGCCAAATAAGCGAGCCAGCTGCCCGGATACTTCTCGGACAGCGCGAGCAGCTCGTCCTTGTGCGCGTCGATGATCTTTTCGTCCCAGGCGCATTGCAGGCCGAGCGCGATCAAGTTGAGATCGTTCGGCGCGAGCTCGAAGCCGGCGATGTAATGCGGCCACGCGGCTTCGGCGCGCTTTAGGCGGCAGAGCGTGTCGCCGTAGTACACGTGTGCCATCGGCCACTCGGGCGCGAGCTTCATCGCGACGGCGTTGATTTTCAGGCGTTCTTCCAGCTCACCGCGCGCGCCGAGCATCACGGAATAGTTGAGCTGAGCTTTGGCGCTGCGCGGCACGGCGTTGTGCGTCGCGCGCCAGAAGATCAAATCGTCCGTGTAGTCGAAGGCGTGCCAGCGCCCGGCGAGCGCTTGAAAACCGAGGAATGCGTACACCACCACTGGCCCCCACGCGCCGCGCGTGCGGAGCAACCGCGTGAACAACAGCGACAATATACAGGCCACGCCGAACACCGGCAGATACCAAAAGCGCTCCGCGCGGATCGTCGGCAACAGCACCGGGATGTTCGAGTGCGGAAAGTACGCCACGGGAAACCAAACCAAGCCGATGGCCAAGAGCGCGAGAGCACTTTGTCCGGAGTCGGGCACGGCAGTCGCGAGATCTCGGGTGGCCGCGCGAGCTCGGACTCGTGCCTCGCGAAAGAGGCTCACCACCCAAATCACGACCCCCGCGATCGGCGGCGCGATCATGAGCACGCCGCCCAAGATGCTCTCCGGGAAATACACGCGGTCCGGAATGGGCTCTTGCGGGAACGAGTAGTCGCCGCTGAGCGTCCACGGAAACAACACTTGCCCAATGCCACGCGCGTACACGCGCAACGCGCCGGCCACGCGGTGCGGCAAATCCGCATCCACGAGCGGGTTGTTGAC
>DASYCR010000234.1:0-6852 GCA_036500095.1 Polyangiaceae bacterium | reverse complement strand
CGGGAGCTTGCGGCAAACCGTACGAGCGATAGCTCTCCGGCTCCGTATTTCGCACTGAGTCGTCGGCGGCGCTTTCGGTGACTTCATCGGCGAGCGTACGCGCGCTGCGCTCCAATGCGCGCAGCCGTAGGTTCGCGCTTTGGGCGGCGTCGCTTTTCCGCACTCCTTCGACCAGGGCGAGCGCGAAGCGCGCGGAGGCTGCGATGAAGCTGCGTGTGTCGAGTTCCGGCAGTGTGTCGGCTTCCCCGTCGCGCGTGTCGCGTCCGCGCAGCATGACGGCGATCGGACCTTCGCCCGGTCCGCGCTTCACGCCGAGTTGCACGCCGTCTACCGTGATGCGACGAAAGACCGCTCGGTGCTCGCGCCAAGCGTCGAATACGTCGTCTGCCAGCATCACCAAGCGCTCGGCCAGCAAGAACGGGCACGCATTGTCCAGCGATAGTCGACGATTGCCGCTGCTTAGAGACAGCGAACCGCGAGCCAAGAGCGAGTGCAGGTCGGCGCGTTCGAGTTCGCTTGGCGCACGCGCGGCCGGAGCGCCTCCACGCCGCAGCAGCACGGTCGACGAGAAAGCGAGCCCTCCGATTGGACGCGGCGCGACGGTTACCCGCTCTCGCTCTACGGGGCGCCGACCGTAGCTCGGCCAGGGCATCTCGAGGGCGGAGCGAGCCTCACGCAGCGAGGCGAAGATACCCGCGGGGGCACGCAGCACCTTCGCTTCGTCGATCGCGACGCGCAGGGCTTGCAGGAGCGCATGAAGCTCGACGCGCCGCTCGTGTACGGCGACCTCCGGACACGGCCCGGCGCGGAATACGCTGACGAGTACGTCGTCGCCATCGGCCTCGAGCCCGATCTCCCAGGCCTCATCGGCTGCATAGAGCTGCAGAGTTCCGCGGTCGCGCTTGCCGCGAGCGAGTGCCGAGACCAAAAACCCGAGGTCGCAGAGCAGGGCGAGTGCCTGGCCCTCACCGAGCCGGGCGGTGACGTTGATCCCGTCGACGATCACGTCGAAAAGCCCGTGCAGCGGCGCAAGTGCCGTGGTGGGGGCGGTTTCCGGGCGCGGGCGCACGATGACCTCTATTGCCGACATCCGAACGCAATCGTAGAAACGAGTGGCCCCGGAGTGACACTTTTTCGAAGTGATCGCACAAGAGTGGACAGTCGTCGCTCATCCCGCTAGGCGGCGGCTGTGTCGCGGTCATTTCCGATCGCTTGCCAGTCCACCCCCGAGAATGACGGAAATTGCCGGCGATCTGACGACGAAGGCGGCCGCCGACACTCCGCGGCGCGGGCCAACAAACCTGCAAACTGCGCTCTTGGGTGGCCTCGCGGTCTTGCCGGCGCTCGCTTGGGCTTGGGGCTTCACGGTCGATGACGCGTTGATCACCGCGCGCGTGGCCAGGCACCTTGCGAACGGTCTCGGCTATCGCTTCAACGCTGGCGGGGCGGTGGTGGACGCGGTGACGCCGCTTGGCTTCGCTTTCCTGCTGGCGCCTTTCGCGCGAGGCGGAGTCGTTGCCGGGTTCGTGGCCGCCAAGTGGTTCGGCGCGCTCGCCTGGGTCGCTTCGGCGGCGCTGCTCGGTCGTGCGCTCGGCCGGCTCGGCGTGCGGCGGCGGCGCTTGCTGCCGCTTCTCGTCGTGGCTGTCTCGTTGCCTTGCGCGGCCTGGGCGGTCTCCGGGATGGAAACCGGTCTGGTCACCTTGTTCGCGACGCTCGCGGTTTGTGCTGCCAAGGGGGACCGGCCGCTTTGGGCCGGACTGTGCGCAGCGCTTCGCCCCGAACTCACCCCATGGGCGCTCGCGCTGGGCGTGGCGCGGCCGGTGCTGGAGCGCCGCGCGATTCAGCAAGTCGCGCTGGGCGGACTCTCGGGCGTTGCACCGGCCGTTGTCGTCGCGCTCTTGCGCTGGAAAATTTTCGGCCATGCGCTGCCCCTCGCGTTCTATGCGAAGCCGTCCGACCTCGAGCACGGCTTGCGCTACACGCTCGGCGGGCTCGCGTTCACCGGCCTGCCGATGCTGCTCATGGCGCCGCTGGAACTTGGCCGGGTGAGCAATCGTTGCCGCGGCTGGTTCGCGGCCTGCGTAGCGCATGCAGTCGCGCTCGCGCTCGCAGGCGGAGATTGGATGGCGCTCTACCGACTTTGGGTCCCCGTCTTGCCGATGATGGCGCTGGTTGGCGCCGAACTCTGCGAGCACGCGACGATTCGCGCCTGCGCGCTGCGCGTGGCGCTCGGCCTCGGCTCCGCTGGACTTCTGGCATTCGGCCTTGGGTTGCGCGCGCGCAGCGTCGGCGCGGAGCGCGCCCAGCTGATCGTCGAAGGCCGCTCGGCGCTCGCTTTTTCATCGCGCACCGCGAGCGAAGACGTTGGTTGGGTGGGCGCGGCGAGCGATTCCGAAGTCATCGACTTGGCGGGAGTTACCGATCCGACCGTCGCGTTTTTTCCTGGGGGACACACCTCCAAGCGCATCCCCGAACATTGGCTGCGCGCGCGCGACCCCGATGCGATCGTGCTGCTCTTGGCCCGCTCTGAGAGGGTTCAGGAGCCGTACTGGGATTCGCTGTTCGCTCGTGAAGTGGAGCAGAGCGTCGCGCGGAGCGTGCGCGAGCGATACCGCGTGCGCACGACGTTGCCGTTCGGAGATCAGCGCTATTTATTGCTGGAGCGCGCGCTGGATACGCATTGAATTAGCCTGTGCTCGCGTTGCTCGTGCGCGACAAGGCCGATAGCGCGTCTCTCATCGCACGCGCGTCGGCGAAACGATCGCGGGGTAGGGGAGACATGGCGCGTTCGATCACCCGGCGCAACTCGGGAGGAATCGTCTGCAGCGCACGCTGGACGCCGCTCTCGTTGCTGTCGGTTCCTTCGTGTCGCTGCCAGAGTTCGCTTGGGCGGAGCGGTGGCGGAACGCCTGTGATGCATTCGTACAGCACGCCGCCGAGGCCGAACAAATCACTGCGATGATCGATCTCGAGGCCTTGTTCCTGCTCTGGTGACATGTAGCCGGGCGTGCCGAGCGGGGCATTGGCGTTGGTGATGCGCGTCTCGGCCCACTCCACGCGCGCAACGCCGAAATCGAGCAATTTGACGTGGTCGGCGCCGCCCGCCGGATCCTGAGCGAGAAAAATATTGCTGGGCTTTACGTCGCGGTGCACGACGCCTGCCGCGTGGACCGCGCCGAGCGCGTCACAGACCTGCAACGCGTAGGGAATGAGCTGTTCCTGACTGAGAACGCCTACGCGTCGGAGTCGCGCAGACAGCGATTCGCCGTACAAGCGCTCCATCGCGAGAAAGCTGGTGCCGTCGGGAAGGTGCCCGTCTTCGTAGACTTCGACGACGTTCGGGTGCCAGGCCAAGCCCAGCGCCGCCGCTTCGCGTCGCAGACGATCCGCTGCGATCGTGTCATGAGCCACCGCCGCTCGCAGCATCTTGAGTGCCACGAGCGTGCCGTCGCTCAGCCTCTCCGCCTCCCAGATCGCTCCGTTGGCGCCCATGCCGAGCTTCTCCGTCAGACGATACTGGCCGGCCAATACGGAGCCTTCTTGGAAGCCGACCGTGCCGCGTTCGCGTTTCTCGCGCAGCGTTGCGGCGCGCTCCAGCGTTTGAATGCGAACGAGCTGAGCGCGTGATTGACTACGTCGCCGTCGTTCGTGTGCGAGCAAGATGCCGCCGAACACCCCGAAGGCGCCACCGAGCGTCACGCTGAGGGTCGCCTGGGCCAAACCGTGCTCGATGCCTGCGCCAAATGAACCGAGCACGAGCCCCAGCGCCCCGATGCCCACCACCGGCGCCATACCAGGCTCCTTGAAGCGGACCTCGAACGTTCTCAGATCGCGTTGGTCGCTGGTTTGAGATTGAACGGTGCCCGGCGGAAGCCCGAACAAAAGCGGCACGGCGCGCAGCTCCGCTTGGCGCGCGAGCAGGCACAGTCCGTCTCGCTCGTGCGGCGCGTCGTCTCGAACGCGCAGCGAACCGCGCCAAAAGCCCGGGCCCGTCGCCAGCGTGCGCCAACGCTCGGTCCACACTTGGTCGCCACCGAAATGATCGAGTTGTTGAAACGCAGTGGCCGGATCTGGGGCGCCGCGCAAGACGTGTGTCCACACGCCCAGGTTCTCGACGTCTGCGATTTCCTCGACCGTGTTCAGCACGGCCTCGCGCCCCCAGCGTGAGGCAAATGCCACGAGCGCGGCGTGCCAAAGTTCCACCGGGACTAGGCGCGTTTCGTCGTCCAGGTAGTCCCGTCCAAGCTTGGTGCGTAGCAAAAATGCGTCCGCTTCCGCTCGACCGTGCCTGGCTTGCACGTGGAGGTAGAGGCTCTTGATCCGGGAGGCAGTCGTCTGTCCCCCGCTTCCGGCTCTTCGCTGCACGACTCACCCACCGTAGCGCGTTTCTTTCTGGATGTGCCGGAGGAGTAGCGTGCTTCGTTCTCCGATCGAGCAAGGTAGGGCTGAGTCGTACCCACGGCCGCTTGGCTGCAGCAGCAGCGAAATATCTAGGCGTCGAGACGGAAGTGGAAATATGCGGGCGCGACTGGCCGTAACACTCCTACGAGTATTGATCCCTCAACGGGCGCTGTAGACGCACCGATGGTACATTCGAGGAAAGTGAAAGATTCGCGCTTCGCGCCCAGATTGAGGAAGCTCGGCGTTCTCGTCGCCCCCGCGCTGCTGGCCGGGGTGCTGCTACAGAGCCCTCAAGAAGCGCTGGCCGGCCCGCTCGGCGTGATCGAAGGTCAAACGCTGGACGTCGGCGCGGACAAGCTCGACGTGGATATCGACAAAGGGACGGCGCTGCTCGACGGCCACGTGCAGGCAACGCTCGGGGATTTGCGAGTCGACTGCGCGCGCATCGAGATTCGCTACGATCAAGCGCCGAACGTGAAGTGGGCGCGCGGGACCGGCGGCGTTACCGCGAAGCTCAAGGGCATCGAGGCGACGGCCACGCAGGTAGAGGTCGACGTGGCACATCGCAGCGTGAGGCTATCTGGTGCCGTGAGGCTTTCGCGCGGTCGAGGCTGGGTCACGGCCGAGTCAGCGTCGATTGATCTCACGACGCACAAAGTCACGCTCGAAGACGTGAAGGGGTCGATCCCCGTGCAGACCCCAGCCCGCTGAGCGTAAGGGCGTGCCCAAAGTTCCGGCTCAGGGGCCGATGGCGATGTGGATTTCTGGGGCCCGGTTCTTGCCTCGGGTGCTAGACTCGTCTCCTGCTAGAGGGATACCGGAATCGCCTTCCGGTGGACGCGATGGAAATCAAGCAGCAACTACGCCTGACTCAGCAGCTGGTGATGACGCCGCAGCTGCAACAGGCCATTCGCTTGCTGCAGCTGTCCCGTTTGGAGTTGGTGGACGAGGTCCGCAAGGAGCTCGACAACAATCCGGTGCTCTCCGACGAGGAACCGCAAGAGCGCTCGCGCGGCGAGCGGGTGGTGCAACGCGACGAGGTGCGCACCGTCAGCGAGCATGGCCCTAACGTGGAAGAGGCCGTTTATTCTCGCGCGGAAGTAAAGACCGCCGAGAAGGCCACGCGCGAGGTGGACTGGGAAAAGTTCATCGAGAATCGCACGCAGCAGCAGGGTCCGTCGCCGACGGGGCGCTCCGGTTTCGAAGATCTGCCGCCCATCGAGCAGAACCTCACCAAGCCCGGAAATCTGCAGGACCACTTGCTCTGGCAGCTGCAGATGAGCGACTTCACGGACGTCGAACGTCGGTTCGCCGAGCTCGTGATCGGCAACTTGGACGAGCGCGGTTACCTCGACTTGGCCGGAGTGGAACGCCCAGACGGCACGCGCACGCCGGACCTCAGCACCGACGATCTGGCTCGAGAAGCCGGTCTGCACCCGGATGACGCGCCGCTCGTGCTCGAGATGATCCAGGCGTTCGACCCACTAGGTGTCGCTGCGCGGGATCTGCGTGAGTGCCTGCTGATTCAAGCTCGCGCCGCGGGATACGAGGACGGCGACGCCGAACTCGAGATCATCAAAAATCACATGCATCACCTGGAGAAGCACAACTACCAGGCGATCGCGCGTGAGATGAAGATCTCACTCGACGACGTACATGAAGCCGCCAAGACGATTCAAGACTTCGAGAGCCGTCCTGCCCGCAATTTCTCGGATCAGGACGACCGTACGATCGGCATCACTCCGGACGTTTACGTGATCAAGGACGCCGATGAGTTCGTGGTGCTCGACAACGATCGCGGCGTGCAGCGCCTGTTCATCAACGAGGCGCTCACGCAGCGCTTGATGAAGGATCCGAGCGCCAAGGAGTTCATCGGCGAGAAGCTGCGCAACGCCCAATGGCTGATCCGCGCCATCGAACAGCGCAGGAAGACCATCATTCGCGTGGCCGAGTGCATCGTCGACAAGCAGCGTGAGTTTTTCGAGAAGGGTGTGGCTTGCCTCAAGCCGATGATCTTGCGTGACGTCGCCGAGGCGGTCGGCATGCACGAGTCGACCATCTCGCGCGTGACTACCAACAAGTACATGCACACACCGCAGGGGCTGTTCGAGCTCAAGTACTTCTTCAACTCGAGCATTCGACGCGTGGCCAATGAGGACATCGCGAGCGAGAGTGTGAAGCAAGCGATCAAGAAGCTCATCGCTGACGAGGACAAGGGCAATCCGGTCAGCGATCAGGCCATCGTCGAGATGCTCGAAAAGAACGAAGGTATCAAGATCGCGCGGCGGACCGTCGCAAAGTACCGCGAGATGCTCGGGATCCTGGCCTCGTCCAAGCGCAAGCGCGTTTTTTGAGCTTTCCGCGGGCTCTGGCTGAAACCGAGCGCGCTCTCGCACGTGTTCGTCGCGCCACGCGGGATGAGCCAACCACACGCGGGCAATTCGGGTAATG
>DASYCR010000233.1:0-1884 GCA_036500095.1 Polyangiaceae bacterium | reverse complement strand
CGTGATCGACGACGCGCTGCTCCCCCTGCGCGAACGAGTCCTGCGTACGGCGATCGACCTCTTGGCGTTCATGGTGCCGGCGGTCAGTGTGGTGCTGATCGTGTCGCAGCTGAGGCGGGGTGGGCTGGACGCTCGGACCGTGGTGCTCTCGGCGTATACGCTCTCCTTTCCGCTGCTGCGCGCGCTCCGCGCTCGACTCGGCCGCGTCCGCTCGCAGATCGTGTTGTTGTCGTTGCTCGCGCTGACGGCATTCTTCGTCGAGGTGCGCGGCGGTGTGGCCGTGGGCAGCGTCGCGCTGAACGTGATCGTGCTCTTGCTGAGCGTCCTGTTCTTCGGGCGGCGTGGCGCGGCGCTCGGCCTCGGGGTCGTGGTCGCGGCGTTCGTGCTGGCCGGCTACATTGCCGTGAACGGTTTGGGCGCGCCCCTCCCGGTTCAGATGTGGGATCCGCGCGGCTCGGTCTTCTGGGTGCGTCAGTTCGTGACGACTCGCTCCGGCGATGCGAGTCTTGCTCTGCTCGGGCTATTTGCCGGAGGAGCTCTTGCGCCGTGGCGTGTCCGCGGGAAAGTACGCCTTTTTGCAGAAGCCCTTCTCAGGCGTCGAGCTCCTCGCCGCCGCCGAACAGGTATTGAAGGTGCCGAGCGCGGCCAATGCATGAGCATGCGATGGTCGCGCGGCGCATCAAACACCTCAGATCGCCAGCACGCCCGTTCTCAACAGATACGCGAACTTCTGTCGCTGCTCGTCGCTCAGGAGCGCGTGGATGCGCGATAGAGCGGTTTTCACGGCGGCGCGCAGGCGCTCCTCGCTCTTGTGTTGCTCGGCGCCAACGCCGTCGACGCCCGCTTCGTCGAAGGCTTGCAGTTCGAATGCGTCGGCGAGGGCGGCCACGCGGCGGCGCTGATCGACGTCGTTCTGAGCGCGCTCGGTCTTGAGCGAGCTCAGGATCGCCGCAAGCTTGGACACTTGATCGTCGTTCAGCTCCAGTTTGTGCGCCAGAAAGCGCAACGGACGGCGCACGCCGAAGCCCGAGCCGCCCTCGTCGAAACCGTGCTGAGGGGCGGCGTGCCAGTGCGGCCGCCCGGCAGAGTCACCGAAGCTTGCCGGCCCGCAGCTCTGCTCGGCACAAGAGCCGTGGCCAGAGCCATGACGATGCCACCAACCAAAAAAACCAGGATGCATGTTTTTCTTCCAATCTGCCGGGGCGAACGCTCTCGGCGGGGTACACGTGCGGGCGATATGCCTCGCACACGTTTCAGCTAAGGCTCGCCGCGCGGTCCGTCAAGCGCACGCTGGTGGCTCGGCTCACATCGCGGGGATCGCCGCGGGATCATTCGCCGCATTTCCCGATATCGAATCTCGTCCCGCTCGAGGCAGCGCGCGTGGGTCCGGAAAATTGGAGAGCTGCGGGAAAATCCGCGGCGCGCGCGCCGCGAAAGAGCAGCGCGTGTGACTCCATTGGGCGAGGAGAGTGTCGGTCCTCGTGGATGTTCACGGCTCGGCCTGCTACGTTGCCAGTCGCTGGTCGCGCTTACGCCCAAGCACGGCCGAACGTGGAGGTCTCTGATGCGTTCCGCTGCCTTCGTGTGTTCTTCTTTTGTCGTTGCATTGGCTGCTGCGTGCGGCTCGGACAACGGCGCTACGTTTACTCCTAGCGCGACCTCCGGTACCGGCGGCCAGCGCACCGTGGGCGGCGCCGGCGGCGTCGGCGGTGCGGGCAAAGCGGGCAGCGCAGGTTCAGGCGTTGCAGGCACGGGCTTCGCCGGTTTCGGCGCAGTCGGCGGCACGGGCATGATCGGCATGGTCGACTGCCCCGACACGACGCCCGGAGCCGATTGCACGGCCGATGGCCTGTGCATGGGCACGTCTTGCTACTGCCTGGGCGG
>DASYCR010000232.1:0-2221 GCA_036500095.1 Polyangiaceae bacterium | reverse complement strand
CCACGCCGAGCAAGCCCGCGAGTGGTATCGTTTCTGGTGTGACTACCGGATGGCTTGGTGGCAGAGCCTCGGCCTCGGCAGCGAGAATCTGCAACTGCGTGAACACGAACGCGACGAGCTCGCGCACTACGCGAAAGACGGCGCGGGCACGAGCGACATCGAATACCGCTTTCCCTTTACGTCACCCGGCTTCGGCGAGCTCGAGGGCGTGGCGCATCGCTCGAACTACGATCTGACGCGCCACCAAGAGTACGCGAAGACCAAGCTCGAGTACTTCGACAACGAGCGCGGGGAACTCTTGCCCAATGGTGGACGCAAGGGCGAGCGCTACCTACCGCACGTGATCGAGCCGTCCGGAGGCGTCGACCGCGGCGTGCTCGCGCTCTTGTGCGAGGCATACTCGGAAGACCCCGCGCGCCCGAGCCCGGAGTTCCTGAAGCTCAATCCGAGGCTTGCGCCGATCAAGGCTGCGATTTTCCCGCTCGTCAACAAAGACGGCATGCCCGAGGTCTCGGAAAAGCTGCACGCCGAGGTGAGCAAAAAGCTCTGGCGCCACGGCTTCGTCGAGCACGACGCGAAGGCGACCATCGGCAAGCGCTACGCGCGCATGGACGAAGCGGGCTGCCCGTATTGCTTCACCGTCGACGGCGAAACGCTCAAAGACCAAACCGTGACCGTGCGCGACCGCGACACGGGCACTCAGGAGCGGGTCGCGATGGACCGCGTGGTCGGATTTTTGAGCGATAAGCTCGGGCTCTGAGTCAGCACGCGCGTCACCGTGTGACGCGCGCGGGCTCAACAGCTCGGACACGAGCAGTAGATCGTCGACCCGTTTAGCGAGCAGCTCTCATAGGACCCGCACAGCGTGCTCGCGCAGTCGCACGACGTGCCTCGGTTTTGTTGCAGACACGGATCCGGATGGCAGGCGTAGGCGATCCCTCCGAGCTGCTCATCGGCCGTGCACACCTCGCCGAAATTGCAGGTCAGGCTCGGGCCGCAAGCCGTCGGCTGCGGGCAACTCTGCGCCTTCACGCTCCAGACCGAGCCGTCACACGTGACCCGCGTCACGCCGCTCGCGCAATCGCCGTACACACAATTGAGCGTGCCCATGCAGGCGCAGCTCGTGCCGTCTTGCGGCAGATTGTCGACGCTGAAGGACGAGCAGTCGTAGGCCGCCCCCGAAGTGGACTCTGAGACCACCCAGACCGCACCGTTGCAGCAGGCCTGAAGCGAGGTGCAGGCGTCGAGCGTATAGTTGCAGCAGGTCTTGCTGGTGCACGCGCTGCCCGCGACCGGCACGAGCGGAGCGCACGCGCTCGGACCGCCGCCCGAGCCGGCCCCGCCCGTGCCAGCGCTGCCACCCGCGCCGCCCTGCGGATCGCCGCTCGTACCCGCGCTGGCCCCCGTCGCCGTCGCGTCGTCCGAATGGCTCTTGCCACCGCAGGCGACCACGAACACGCCAACCCAAAACAAGGACAACCAGCGACTCATGCCCTGATCAACAGCACACTTCGTGCCGCGCGCAAAAATCGTCGTTTTCTAGCGATTTTGAGCAGGTTCCAGGCGACGACGCGACACACACTTGGCACGGCTCCGGACAAGGATGTCCGGGCTCTTGGGTGGAGTTGTATTCCGGCCTAGGGCACGTGCACGATCGTATCGCTGAAAAATTGGCTCGCTGCGGCCGCGTCCTTGCAAGCATCTCCGCCGATCAGATGGTCGCCTTGATCGAACAGGATCTGTACGTCGCGCGTGTTCGGATACACGACGATCGCCTCGGGGCTGGCATCGGAGGGCGCATTGGTGATGTCCAATACGGCTGTGACCGGGTCGTTCGGCGCGCCGGACCATTTGAACAGCCGGAAGGGCCCGGCTGATGCGTCGATGGGACCGCCGATCACGAGCACCGCGGAGTGCAGCGGTGACCAGGTCATGGCGCGAATGCCGAGCCCGCTCAGATCGAGCAGCGCGGCCTCGCCGAAGTTTGCGGTCGCGCCGCCGAGCACCGCGTCCGCGTTGAGCAGCGAGACGACGATCGCCTTCCCGCCCTGCTCCGGATTGCGAAAGCCGATCAAGAGCTGGTTCGGACGCGCGGAGGTAGGCGCCCACGCGAGCCCCTCGATGTTCGTGCCGTTGACCTTGGGCGCGAGGTTCGCATCCGTGGCCGTAGCGAGACTCGCGGCGGTGTTCAGTGTGGCGATCACGGTCGTGTTGGGCGTCG
>DASYCR010000231.1:0-1539 GCA_036500095.1 Polyangiaceae bacterium | reverse complement strand
GCGGGCTCGAGCAGATCCGAAACGCGCGCGACCAGCGCTTCGCACTCTTCGTCGAGCACGCTGCACACGGCGAACACAACGCGCCCCGAGCTCTTCGCGCGCGTGGCCGCGACGCGGAGAATGCTCTCGGCGAGCGCCGAGAGCCGCGCAGGGTCGGCGGCCTCGAGCCGCGCCGCGATCTCCGGGCGACGCCGCAGTGTACCGGTTCCGGTGCACGGTGCGTCGACGAGCACGCGATCGAAATCGGCGGGCACGTCGCCCACACCGACGGTCCAGTCGACCGCGCGGATTTCTGCTGCGCGTAGTTTCAGGCGTCCGAGCTCGTTCTGCAATGCCTCGAGCTTCTTCGGGTACACGTCGGCCGCCCAGACAGCGCCGGCTTCGCCGACCTGCTCCACGAGCAGCGAAGTTTTTTGGCCGCGCCCGGCGCAAGCGTCGAGCACGCGTTCACCTGGACGCGCGCCGAGAGAGAGCGCGACAGCCTGCGCGCCTTCCTCTTGCACGACGAATGCGCCTTCGGCATAGCCCTCGCGTTTGCGTGGATCCCCCTCGTGCTGCACGAGGCGGGCGCGCGGCGAAAGCAGGCCCAACACGCTATTTTTCAGCCACTCCGGCACTGGGCGCCCGGCCACCAGCCGCAAACCGACGACTTTTTCTGGCTGCGGCGAGATCAGCGCCATCGCCTCTTCTTCGCCTACCGAGCGCTGCAGCGCCGCGAGCAACCACGGCGCAATGCTTTGGCGAGCAGCCTCGGCCGGCACCAGCTTTTCGCCCAGCGCGACCTTGCGCAAAACGGCGTTGGCGAAACCGGCAACGCTCGCGCCGCGCTTGCTGCGCACGGCGTCGACCGCCGCGTTCACCGCCGCGAACGCGGGCACGCGGTCGAGCGACAGGAGCTGGTACGAAGCCACGAGCAGCTCGGCGAGAACCACCTGATCCTTCAAGCCACGCGGAGCGAGCGGCGAGAGCCGAGCTTCGAGGGCCGCGCGCACGCGCAGGGTGCCGTACAAGAGCTCGGTCGCCAGTGCGCGGTCGCGCTCGTCGAGCGATTGGGCACGCCCGAGCTCGGCGGACAGCGCCGCCGCGGCATACGCTTGGTCACGCAACACGCGCAGCACCGCTTGCGCCGCAACACTACGCGCCGTCACCCCTGAGGGTGATTCATTTTCCTGCTCGTCGCTCATGCTCAGCCTCGCGCGCCTTTGGCGGCCTGCGCGTTGGCATCCCAGCGCTTTTCCAGATCATTCTTGAATGCAAACAGGGTCAGCCCAACCAAGATGGCCATGCCGACCACGTGCGCTAGCTCGCGCATGCGCAGCGGCAAAGGCCGACGCAGTACGCTCTCGATCGCGAAGAACAACAGGTGCCCGCCGTCGAGCACGGGGATCGGTAGCAGGTTGAACAAGCCGAGATTGATGCTGATCAAGGCCATGACCCAGATGAAGTGGTCGGCGCCTTTGCGGCCCTCTTCACCGGCGACCTCGTAGATGGTGATCGGACCGGACAGCGATTTCAAGCTGATGCGCCCTTCGATCAAGC
>DASYCR010000230.1:0-4200 GCA_036500095.1 Polyangiaceae bacterium | reverse complement strand
CCGTCGAAGAAGCGCTCGCCAAGTTCAAAAGAGCGTACCCGTCAGTGACTCAGATGGGACAGGGCTTCGCCGCGTCGGGTGCAGACGCACTCCGCTTCACGATGTGCAGTTACTCTCCGCAAGCCAAGCGCATCGCGCTCTCACCGGCGCGCGTGGACGGCTATCGCAAATTTTGCAACAAGATCTACAACGCGACGCGCTTCTCCCTAAGCTATTTGGCGGAGACGCAGATCGACGGCCGCCCCCCCGAGGCGAAGCTGCTGCTCAACAAGTGGGTTCTGTCGCGGCTCGTCAGCGCCGTGGAGGCGAGCACGCGCGGCATCGACGAGTATCGACTCGATGACGGGTCGAGTGCGCTCTACCACTTTTTCTGGGACGAGTTTTGCGACTGGTTCGTGGAGATGTCGAAGCCCATTTTCGCGAACGGCAGCGCGGACGAGCAAAGCGAAACGCGCCGTACGCTCGCGCACGTGCTGGAGACCGCGCTCCGCGCGCTGCACCCGTATTTGCCGTTCGTGACGGAGGAGCTCTGGCAGCGGATCCCGCGCCCCGCGGGCCGACCGATCTCGATTGCTCTCGCGCCGTACCCGACGCGCGCCGACGGCCGCATCGACGCGGACGCCGAGCGGGAAATGGACCTGCTGATGGGCGCGATCGTCGCAGCGCGCACCGTGCGGAGCGAGCACGATATCCCGCCGAGCACGCCGGTGCTCGTCGAATTGCGTGCGGGTCGTGCAGGCGTGCGTGAGTCCTTGTTGGCGAACAGCCGCTTCATCGAGTTCTTGGTACGCAGCGATGGCGCGCCGCGTATTGCGGGGCCTGGCGGCGAGCGTCCGCGCGGCGCCGTGGTCAGCTCGGCTGGTGGGATCGAAGTACTCGTGCATCTGCGCGGCCTGGTCGATCCGACCAAAGAGAAAGAGCGCATCGATCGCCAGCTCAAGAAGGTCGACAAGGACATCGACGTGATGAAGAAGCGTCTCGCCAATCCGAAGTTCACGGAGAGCGCGCCGCCGGACGTCGTACACGAGGCGCGCGCACAGCTCGCTCAGCTCGAGACCAAGCGCCAACACCTGGTCGACGGCGAGGCGCTGATCGCCGAGCTCTCCTGAAGCTCAATACGTTTCGATCTTGGGCAGTTCGACCGCCGAGAACGTCGGGTCGAAGTTTACGAGCGGCGTGAGTCCGTCTTCCGCGGAAAAACCGAAGGCCAAATTGACGCTGCCTCCGGGCAGACAACCGCGTTCGATCAACGGCGCTGCTTCCCGTCCAACACGCGCTGCGAGCGCGTCTTTCGCGACGCGGCGGAGCTTGCGCGCTTGCGCGGCACACGCCGCCGACCCGCGCGGACACTTGGCTTCGACCAGGCGCGCATCGAACTCGTGGCCCCAAAGTTCGAGCCACAGCTGCGTGCTCGGCGCGATCGGCGGGTTGCCGAGCTCTGCGAGCTCCTTGCGCACCGCCGCGAGTTCGGTCGGAGAGCTCGCGCGCCCGAGCACGCGCTCGTAACCTTTGACCAAGCGCCAGAGGTCGTGCAGGCCTTGTAGCTCGGCGGGTACTTGCGCGCTCGCGGCGTCGTGCATGATTTCGAGCGCGCGATCGCGACGCCCTCCGCGGCTGAGCGAGCCCGCGGTGTCCAGCACCGCGCGAAAGGCCAGATCCGGCGGAATGCTCTCCGACAAGAGCTGACCAGCAACGCGCGACAGCACTTGATACGCCCGTTCCGAGCCGTCCAGTGCGGCGTCGCCTTCGGCCATGCTCAGCACGAGCTTCACGCGCTCGAGAGACGCGCCGCTGCCGGTGTCCGTCATGACCTCTGCGAGCTGGCTACGCGCAGCGTCCATGCGCTCTCGCTTGCCCTGCGTCACGCCGACCCAAGCGCCGAGGGCCACGCGCGCGGGCGACGGCTCGGTCGTGCTCGGCAAGCTATCCAACAACGGGGCGATGTTGCGACGCCGGGCGAGCAGCGCCGCCACCGCGAGCACGCCTGGCTCGCTGAAGCGACTGCCGTCTCGGGCAATCGCTTGTGCCTTTTTGAACAGCGCATCGTCGTTCGACGTCTGAGAAAGATCCAGCGCGCCGCTCATGGCCGTAACGAACAGCGACATGCTGGCCAGCCTTGGCGCGGCAACGGTGGTGGCGTCGAGCTCGCTCGAGAGCGCCTTGGCATCGGCGGCTCCGGTGTCGGGGCTCGTTTGCCCGAGCTCGAGCGCGCTGGCGGTGCGGTGCATCCAAGGCACGATGCGCGAGATCGCCAGATAGTACTCGATGGCCTCGTCGTCGCGGCCTTGCCCACTTTGCCAAGCTCGCTCGAGCAGAGCGAGCGAGCTCTTGACGTCGGCGCTGTCGCGAAATGCGGTGGCGCAAAGGGCGCTCGTCCCGACGTCCGGCGGCAGCCCCGGACACGAGCCGCCGCCGAGCCGCGCCGCGGCGAGCGCGCTCGCGAGCCCGAGGTCGTTCTCCGTCTCGGTGTTTCGGCTCGAGAGCAGCTGGCGCAGCTCGGACAGTCGCCCGAGGTGAAGGAGCGCGCGCGCTCGCACCCGCAGGTTCATGCTCGGTTCAGCGCGCGCCAGCTCCGATGCCAGTTCGATTTCGCGCGACACGCGGCGCAACTTGGACGGGCTGGCGGCGTGCTTGGGGTCGCTCGAGGCGGTATGGAGTAGTTCGTTGGCGCCGACGACGTCGAGCTCACGCGCCCGCGCCTGCGCGAGATCGAGTTGATTGTCGAGGCGCGGCTCGATCTCCAGCAGTGCTTCGAGCGCGGCGAGTGCGATGTCACGCCGTTCGACCGTGCGCGCGGCCCGCTCTATCAGACGACACACGAGCGCGCTCGGCTTTTTCAGGTCCGGGACGTCCGCCGCGCGGTCGCGCAAGAAATGCAGCGCCGCGCGGCGCGCAAGCTCGGCGACCGTCGCGATACGGGCTTGTTCGGGCGAACTCTTGCCGCCCGCTTCGGCGCCGAGTAGCCCCGCGAGTTCGACCGTGCCCGCCGGCGTCGTGGCCAGAGCGTACAATGCGCGGGGCGAGTTGCCGCCGGCTACCAGATGAAGGAGCGGCATGCTTTCGGCGAGGGGGCCGTCTTCTTGGCTCGCGTCCAGCTTGCGTTGTGCGTCGAGGCCTGCAAAGCGTGCCCGCAATGCGGCGCCCGCGCTGGCGGGCAGTGCGTCGAGCACCGGTCCGGGCCGCTCGATACCCCGCAACAGCGCGCTCAGACGGCTCAAGCGACTCACGGCCGAAGTCGGTTTGGCGCCGGGTGCCGCTTGCGCTGGAGTAGCGGCCTTTTTCGCGGTCGCTGCGCAACCGCTCGCAACACCAGCCAGCGCGAGCGGGATCGCGACGAGCCAGGCCGCGCGCATCAGAACACGAAGCGCCCGAGAAACCCGGTGTCACGCCCCCGCAGGTTGCCGCCGTGTCCGAGGACGTTGAAGAAGCGAAACATGAAACCGATGTCGACGTTGTGCGCTACCGAGAACAGCATGCCGCCCTCGAGCGGCACCGCGAACTGGCCCGCGAAGTCATTGAGCGGGCCGATCGCACCGGTGCCGACGAACGGCACGATCGTCTCGGTCGATTGAAAATAGAACCACACGGGGAGGTAGAGGCCGTCGCCATTGCCACGGTTCCGCCGATTGAGGCCGACGTAGATGCCCGGATCGAAGACAAAGGCGACGTTCGAGAAATTCACGCGCCCGATCACGCCCGCCGTGGTGCCGATCAAGAACGGATCCGTAAATGAATGAATCGGCACGCCCAGGTGGAGATCCAGCTCGAACGTCGGACCGTGCGTGAGCCCGACCATCATGCCGAACCCCGAGTCGTTGTAGGGCTTGTCGCAACGGTTGAAGCACAGGCCGCGCTGGTGCGTGATGCCGAGTGAGACGTCGTCCGAGACGCCCCAGAACGCGTTCAGCGGAATCGTTACGGGCCGCCCGGCGCTATTTTCCGACAGGTTGATGTCGACGAGCAATGGGCGAGCAGGCTCACCTTCGAGCGCGACTCCACCCCGAGGGATGAGGAAGCTCTTGTGCGTGTAGTCCTGCGCTCGGGCGAGCCGCGGCACGAGGATGAGCGCGAACGCGAGCACGGACGCGAGCACGGACGCGCGCAGGAGAGTTGTAGATTGACACTTGGGCACAGCGGTCGCGAGCTAACACCCGATCCTCGCCGCTTTGCAACACTCCTGACCAAGCCAGTGCGACGGAT
>DASYCR010000229.1:0-1869 GCA_036500095.1 Polyangiaceae bacterium | reverse complement strand
CGTCTGCATCGTCAATCGAGGCGCCGTCGAGCACGACCGTGATCTTGGTGAAGTCGCACAGGTTGGCGATGGTGCTGTCCGCGCAGCCGTTCACTCCGCAGAATTGCCCGCTCGTACACGGCGTTCCGCACGCGCCGCAATGCTTCACGTCGCTGCCGAGATCGCTGCACTTGAGCGAGCAACAGGTGAGGCCGTTCGAGCAGTCCGTGGTCGTACCCTCGTCGGGCGCGGTACACGCAGCACCGCAAGCACCAGCGTTGCACACGTGATCGGCACTGCACTCCAGGTCCGAGATACAGGTCGTGCACTCGTTCACGGCGTTGCACACGCCGCTCGCGCAATCGGCGCCCGTCTTGCAACCCTGCGCGCAGGTGTTGTCGGTCTGACAGTATTGGCCCTTGGGGCACACGTCGTCAGTGGGAGTGCACGCGACGCATTGATCATTGACACACAAGGCGGCGTCACAGGCGCCGGCACACGGCGCAGGCCCAGACCCGCCGCTTCCGGCGTCGCCGCTCGTCCCCGCGCTACCGCTCGTACCGGCATCACCGCCCGCGCCCGCGCTACCGCTCGTACCGGCGTCGCCGCTCGTCCCCGCGCTACCGCTCGCACCGGCATCACCGCCCGCGCCCGCGCTACCGCTGGCACCGGCATCGCCGCTCGTCCCGGCGCTGCCGCTCGCACCCGCCTCGCCGCTCGCGCTACCGCTGGCACCGCCATCACCGCTCGCGCCCGCGCTGCCGCTCGCACCGGCTTTTCCAGCCGCTCCCGCGCCACCGTTCGAGCTGCCGCTCGCTCCGCTCGTGCCCGCGCTGCCACCGACGCCGCCGTTCGACGTGCCGCCCGCTCCGCCGCTACCGCTCGTTCCTCCCGAGCCAGCGGACGGAACGGGAGGTATGAGCCCCGTGTCCGAGCTGGACGAACAATCGTTGAGCGCAAAGAGCGCAAGCACCAACCCCAGTGAGCCAAAAGTCGCTGATCGCATTGAGATCTCCGCTGCCGGAAAGCTAACCCGCGAACGCCCAAATGGCGAGCCGCTTTGGGCGCGAGCTCAGGTGAGCTTGCGGCGCAGATGATTGAGCACGTCCACGCGCGTGATTAGCCCGGCAAAATGACCATTTTGCCGGACAATAGCCACGAGCCCACGATCGAAGAGCGGCATCAGCTGCTCGACGGGCGTGGCTGCGTCCACCATGACCAGCGCTGTGCTCATGGAGGCTCGCACCGGGTGACGGAACTCGGCGGTGCTGTTGTGCACGGCCAGGAGCAGGTCAGACTCGTCGAGTAACCCGACGATTTCACCGCCCTCGAGCACGGGTAACTGCGACACGTCGTAGACGCGCATGCGCGAGTAGGCGACGAGCAAGGTGTCGTCCGGGCCCACCGAGACGATGGAGCCCGTGTCTGGGCGGCGCGAGATCAGATCGCGCAGATCCCCGTAGCTCGTGCCGGGCAAGAAGCCTTGATCGCGCATCCAAAAGTCGTTGAACATCTTGGATAGATATTTGCCGCCGGTGTCGCACACGAAGCTGACCACGCGCTTGGGCTCGGTCTGCTCGCGGCAATAGCGAAGCGCGGCCGCCAGCAAGAGCCCCGAGGAGGAGCCGGCGAAGAGGCCCTCTTTTTTGAGCAGCGTGCGCGCGCTGAGCAAGCTCTCTTCGTCGGAAATCGAGTACGAGCGCTTGACGCGCGATAGATCGCAGATCGCGGGCACGAAGTCCTCCCCGACGCCCTCGACGAGCCAGGAGCCGGCGTTGCCGATTTTGCCGGTCGCCACGTAGTCGGCCAAAATAGAGCCCTTCGGGTCCGCGAGCACGAGCTCCACGCTCGGCGCGACGCGCTCGAAGTAGCGGCTGAACCCGGTCAGCG
>DASYCR010000228.1:0-5184 GCA_036500095.1 Polyangiaceae bacterium | reverse complement strand
GGTTGAAAATCGCCGTGATCGGCGCTCTTCTCGGTCAGGAGCGCGGCGGATAGCGCGATGCCGCCCACGACGACGACGCCCACTCCGGTCCAAAACCACCACTTGCTGGTGAAGGGGGTCGTGGGTTCGAGCGCGATGGTCAGATCTCTCTTGGCGCCGAGATCGACGATGGTAGCGACGGTGGACGTGTCGAAGCCTTCGGCTTGTAGGGTGACCTGGTGCGGGCCGGCCTCGACGACGAGCTCGGTCGGCGTGTTGCCGATGGGTTTTCCGTCGACGCTGACGAACGCGCGCGGCGTGGGGGAGAGCACGACGAGCCTGGCGGAGCGATTCGTCGGGATCAGCGCGACGTCGAGCACGAGCGTACCGCCAGCCGGCAGCTCCACGGCGCGCTGGAACGTCGAGTAGCCGTCGGCCTGCACCTCGAGCGTCGCGTTGCCGGCGTCGACACGGGGCGGCGGCGCGAGCGGCAGCTTGCCGAGCTCGACGTGATTCAGCAGCACGCGCGAGCCGGGCACGTTGCCGCGCACGTTGAGCAACGCCGTGTGGGCGGAGAGCTCGGCGATCAGCTCGGCGAGCCTGGGCACGCGGGCGCGGAGCTCCGCGGGCGCCTGCCCCTGAAAGACCTGCAGCTTTTGCAACGCGCCGGCGTACGCACCGAGCGCTTGCAGCGCGCGCCCTTGGTTGTAGAGCAACGCGGGATCGTGGGACAATTCATAGGCCTGCGAGTAGGCGGCGAGTGCCTCACGATAGTGCCAGCTGTCGAAAGCAGCGTCACCTTGGCGCTTCAACTCGCCGGCGTCCGGAGTGACGCTCGGGGCTGCGTCGCTTGCTTGCGCGCGGGCACCGTGCTCCGAGAAGGAAGCGAGCGTGAGGACGAGCAGCGCGACGCGAGCGGGGCGCGAGGATAAGCTCATAGGCGCGAAGGATTGTCGGGCAGCGGCACGGAGGGCGCAAGCGCGGGCGGGCGAGCGGGAGCGGCCAGCGACGCAGCGGCCAAAGGCGGCGCAAGCAACGGCTTATGTTCCGCGACGGCAGCCATCGACCGTGAGCCGAGCGACGGCGCTGCCACGGGGGGCGCGGCGACCGAAGACGGACGCCCGACGGGCTCCGCCGGGAGCGCTGCCGGCGCTGGCAACGACGCGGCGCGCGCGACGCTCGGTGACGCCGCGGCCGTGACCGGCGCGCCCGGCGGCGAGGGCGCTCGGCTCGTCGCCAGAGCGCGTAGCAGCAGCGCCGAGAACGCGAGCGCGCAGCCCGCCGCCAGCACGAGCCAGAACCGCGACGAACGCCGCCGGCGTGCAGAGCCCGGAGCGCGCGGAGCCGGCAGTGACGCGCGTCGCAGCGCGACCGCGACGTTGGTCGAGCTGCCGCTCGCTTCGACGACACCGAGCGTTTGCGCGAGCGCCGCGACGAGCTCCGAGCAGCCAGGAAACCGCTGCCAAGCCTCCAGCGCCGTAGCCTGCCGAAACCAAGCGTCGAAGGCGGGTGGCAGCGGAGCGCCCAGACGCTTCGCGCGCTCGGACGCAGGCTCAGCCGGTCCGGCCATGATCTTCAAGAGCAAGCCGTACACGCTGCTCTGGTCGCGTGACTCGGCCTGGTAGTACGCCTCGCCCGCGAGCAGCGTGAACGCGAGCTGCCCGAGCGAATACACATCCGCAGCCGGACCGATGTCTCCGTCGCCGCGCACGTGCTCGGGCGACATGTACAGCGGCGTGCCGAGGCTCCGCGTGGTGGCGGCCTGGCTGCCCTGCGCCACGAGCTTGGCGATGCCGAAGTCGAGCAATACGAGCCGCTCACTGCCGTCGTCACGCGGCGTGACGAACAGGTTTTCGGGCTTCAGATCGCGGTGCACGATGCCGGCAGCGTGGGCCCGCTCGAGGCCGCGGCTCGCCTGCCGCAGTAGCCCGACCACCTCGCGCGCCGGAAGCGCGCCGCGCCGCGCGACGAGCTCGGCCAGGCTCTCGCCTTTGAGCAGCTCCATCACCAAAAAGGGCAACCCGGTCGGCTCGTCCACGCCGGCGTCGAGCACCTGGACGATGTGTTCGCTCTCGACGTCGGCCGTCACGGTCGCCTCCAGGTGAAAGCGCGCGCGCATCTCCGGATCAGTCACCCACTCCGGCAGCACTGTTTTCAGGGCGCGGCGGCGCTGCGTGGGCCCATGCAAGACCTCGTACACCGCGCCCATGCCGCCCGCGCGCAGGCAGCGCACTACCTGGTAGTGCTCGTGAAACGTGGAGCCGGCTAAGAGCTCAATGCTGGCCATCTCCGAACTCCCGACGCAGCGTGGCGACGGCCGCCCTGAGCAACTTGCGCGCGTCCTCGGTGCCCTGCTCCAGCTCGCCGGAGATGTCCTCGAAGCTCGAGCCGGCGAGCCACGAGCGAAGCGCGTGCAGCTGGTCCGCAGGCAGGCGCTGCTCGGCGAACTCCAGCAGTTGGCGCGCGGTTTGCGTCGCAGTGAGCGGTGGACGGAACGATTGCTCGTCGAGCGCAGGCGAGCTCGCAAACTCGTTCAATAAGCGTTTTACGCTGAGCTCGTCGCCCGGCGTGCGCGAGGAGCCGAGCTGCTCGCGCACGTAGTCGCGGATCACGTTCTTGGTCACGATGCGGATCCAGTCGAAGAACGTCTTGTCCGCGTTGCGTTCGCGCCAGGCCACGAACAGCTTGAGCGCCCGCGCGTCACCCTTGCACAGCTTCTCGATGGCGAGCGTGACCACCTCGTGCACGTGGTCCTCGGAGCGGGCCATTTTACCCATGCTCCGGCTGCTACTCACGATGCTGATCCAGTCCGGCCAGAGCCGCTCGATCAACTCCTTGCGCGCCGCCTCGTCACGGTCGGCGGCCCGCGCCGCGAGCGCTTCGAAGCGCGCGACGTCGGCGGCGGAGGCGGGCATGGCCCGGCATCGTACCCCGAACCGCGCCTCGAGCTTCCCGAGCCAGGCCGGCCGCCGCCGATTGCCGCGAAAATTGCGAGATTTAATGGGACCCGCGAGCTTCAACCTAGAAAAACGTCACGTCGTCGACCCAGACGTCCCATGACGTCGAGGCAAAGCCTTCGGCGAGCGACGCCTGCACCGCGAGGCTGACGACGTGCGCGGGGTTGAACGTGATGGGAACGCCCCAGCCCGCTTGCTTCACGGTGGCGAAGCTCAGACTGCAAAGCGTGTAGCTCCCGCTCACCGAGCACCAAGCGCCGTAGTGGTCCTGGTCGCTCGCGTTGGATTCGGTCGTCGCCAGGTTCACGCGCACGGTGTTTGGAAACGCTCCGAGCCCGATGCCCTGTGTGCCGGCGGTGGTACCCTTCAAGTACAAGCTGATCCCGTGGAACGCGCTCGCGTCGTACGTGCATGGCCCGGTTGCCGCATCGCCGAAGTCGAAACCGAACCCGCCGCCCCAGGTGGTAAAGCTCGTTCCGGTATTGTGCATGGCGCAGTCGGCGGCGCCTGCACGGCCACCGAGCGTACCCAAGTGCTCCTCGTCCGGCGCCGGTCGTTGCACGCCCGTCCCGTCGTTGAAAGAGTACCAAAAGCCAACGCGTGGCGCGGCGATCGCGCTCGGACAGCTGCCGTTGCTCGGCATGCCGTCATACACGTTCGGCGCGGCCGAAGCGGGCTCGCACGTCGCTGGCAACGTTGCGCCGCCCGCGCCCGCGCTCGCGTCGGTTCCGCCGCTTCCCGCCAGGCCCGCGCCGCCACCGCCCGCGTCGCCGCCGCTCGTGCCGGCCGCATCGCCGCCCGCGCCGCCATTTCCAAGTGCGCCGCTGCCGCCGCTGCCGCTTGCGCCCGTCCCAGCGCCACCGTTCAAGCTCCCACCACCGCCGGTGGCACCGCCGGCTGAGCGAGCGGCGTCACCGCCGGAGCCTGCACCGTCACCGCTGGAACCGGCGGCGTCATTGCCCGAACCAGAAGTGCTACTCCCACCCGCGTCACTCGCGTCACCGCCGGCCGCGCCGTTCGAGCCACCTGCATCGAGACGGGAAGGCGCGCCGATCACTTGCGGCGGTGTTGCACTGCCGCATCCGACCGCGACACTCGCGATCAACCCCGTTGCGATGTAGAGCCATGCAGGCGCTGGGGCGGCGAGGCTCCTGCGTGGTGAAAGCTTGTTCGGCATCTGAGTCAATGGCCTCACTGGGAGGAGACGGAGCGATCCGCGGATCCGTCACGCGGCGCATGGTCGGCGGGTTGCCATCCGGCCGACCATGCGAGCGATCGACGAGACGCTCGTGACGTTTCGCGCGAAGTCTCCGTCTACCCTTGGTATCCGCGGTCGCTCGCCGCGCTTGAACGCTCAGAAGAACCGCGAGGAGTCTCACGTGCACCGAATGGAACCAATCGCAGGCTTGTTGGCGCTCTGGGCGGCCTGCGCGTGCGGATCTTCTCGGCCACCGGACCTCCTGGGGAGTGCAAGCGCCGGCGCTGGTGCGTCTTCAGGCGCGGTGGGCTCGGCTTTCGGCGGAGGAGCCGGCATGGGCGCCGTATCGGGAAACGCAGGCGCGATCAGCTCCGGAGCGGGCGGCGCGGCGATGGGCGGTGGCAGCTCCGGCGCAGCGATGGGCGGTGGATCCGGAGGCGTTTCCGGCGGCAGCCCCGGAGTTGGTGGTAGTGCGGGCGTGGGTGGCAACGCGGGAGCCACCACCGGGGGTGCGGGTACCGGTGGGGGCGGAACGAGCGGAACGAGCGGAACGAGCGGTGTCGCCGGTGCCGCTGCGGGTAGCGCGGGAGCTGGCGTGGGTGGTGGCGGCGGCGCAGGGGCTGGGGGCGCAGGGGCGGGCGGCGCGGGAGCCGGTGGCGCGGGCGGCTGTGAGGCGTCGTGCGCGCCGACGGGCAGCTACCGGATTCTGCGCAACGAGCTCCTGCTGACGGAAGACGCGACGAGCCCTGACAAGCCACCCCCGAACCATGAGCTCGACGTGGAAGTCGCGACCACGTACCGAACGTTCATGAACGACAACTGCACGAGCTCCCTCACCTGCACCTGGTCAGTCGTCGCCGCCGCGGGCGGTGGATATCTGATCACGAACCGCGGGCACACTGACGCCAAGGGCTTTCAGTTCGTCCTTCAGACTTACGTGGTGCCGGGCGGCTACGGCGTGGAGCTCGCTGACGCACCCGACGCGTTCAGCTCACCCACGCCGGCCCAAACGTGGACCTTCACGGCGCTCGGCAACAGCTTGTTCCGCCT
>DASYCR010000227.1:0-1506 GCA_036500095.1 Polyangiaceae bacterium | reverse complement strand
GACTCTTGGGCGGAGCTGCGTTTGCGTTGGCGAAGATGGCGCCACGCCGCTACGAGCGCTTGGCGGACGCAGGCGCGGCCACGGGTGTGCTCGATCCGCTGCTGATTCGAGCCTATTTGCGCGCCGGAGAGGCCCTGCCCGCGCACCAACCCGGCGACGGCACGGCGCACAGTGGAGCCGCGTTACACCTGTTCGCCTGCGGCGTGGCTCGACGCATCGTCAAGGCCGACGTGGCAAGCTTGTATCCGTCTTTGATGCGCGAGTACCGTATCGGCCCGGAGCGCGATCGGCTCGGCGCGCTCTTGGCTTTGGTGGACCAATTGGTGGAACAGCGCTTGGCGGCAAAGGCGCGCGGGCGCAACGCCGAACGCGGCTCTGCAGAACGCTTCACGCAGGAGGCGCTCTCGGCCGCGATGAAGCTCGTCGTCAACTCGGCCTACGGCTACTTGGGCGCGGTGGGTTTGACGCGCTTCGCCGACGTGCACGCGGCCAACGAGGTCACCCGACGCGGACGGCAAGTGCTCACACTGCTTTGCCGCGAGCTCGCCCGGCGCGGCGTGCAGTTGCTCGAAGCCGACACCGACGGCGTGTACTTCGCCGTGTCTGAAACTTTCACGGAGGCCGACGAACGGCGCGTCGTGGCCGAGGTGGCCGCGCTGTTGCCGCCACTCGTGAAGCTCGAATTCGACGGTCGCTACGCCGCGATGCTCTCACACGAGCCTAAAAACTACGCGCTGCAGCCGTATTCCGGCCCATTGCTCCTGCGCGGCGTGGCCTTCCGTTCCAGCCGCGCCGAGCCATTCGGTGAGAAATTTCTGCGTCGTAGTTTACCCAGCTTGCTCGCGGGTGACCTGCAAGCAGTACGCGAGGCGTACGTCTCGACGGCGCTAGCCTTACGCCGACGCGCGCTGCCGACCCACGACGTCTCCGCAAAAGTGCGGCTGACCAAGACTCCCGCGCAGTACTTGGCGACGCGGGCCTTGCGTCGCGAGCTCAGCTACGAGGCGTTGCTCGGCAATGGCCGTGATGATTGGGCTCCGGGCGAGCGCATTCGCGTGTATCGTGCCACGCGCGGCCGCGCCGGCCTGCTCCCCGATCCGGACGCGGAGGAGGCACCGAGCGATGCCGAGGGCGTCCCGGATCCGCGCGACTATGACGTCGATTTCTACCTGCGCCTCTTGCGTGAGACCTTCGCAGCGCGCTTAGCACGCGGGCTCGATCCCGATGATTTTGCAGCGATCTGCGCAGATCCCTCGCAGCCTTCGCTGTTCGAGAGAACGCTGCGTGAAGCGCGCCCCAAGCTGACCGTGCTTTCGGATCCGCTGAACATGCCGGAGAACGGCGAGCTTCCCCGCCCCGAATAGCGCGCTCGTCGCCGCGAGTTGGTGCTTTCGTTTTGTTGATGGTCGCGCGTCACGCCGCGCGCCGACCTAGCCTTCGGCGGCGCGGCTCGCCGCTCAATTCCGCGTCGCTTTGAGTGAATACTCGACCGTGCACGGCAGGGTC
>DASYCR010000226.1:0-7446 GCA_036500095.1 Polyangiaceae bacterium | reverse complement strand
CGGCGAACGGCAGATTGTCGTCCGGGGAGCCGGGTTTCGGCGCGCTTGGCGCGCTCGCTGCGCTGGTCGAGGCCGCCGGCGCGCTCGCCGGGACCGCGGCGCTCTCCGCGCCGAGCGCGTCTCTGCTCGCTTGGGCGGACGGGTCGACCGAGGCGCCCGGCGGGGCCTGCCGTTTGCCGCACGCGAGCAGCAGGAGACAGAGAATTGCGGCCGCGGGGCGCATGGTCTTCGCAGGCGGTCTTATCATTGGTTTTGTTGATTGGGGACTTTCCTCCTGTATGTGCCTTGCGACCTTTCCGATCTGCCGCACGCCGGCGCCGGGTTCGCCGGTTTTTGTGGGGGCTTTGGTCTCCGTTGCCGATCGGGGCGCTTCGACGCACCCGAAGGGGTGAGATCTGATCGTGCCAAGGACTGCGCAAGTGATTCCACTCCCCAGACAAGACGGAAGCAGGCATGCTCCCGCGGTGCGCATTCCTGCCGGCGTTTGGAAGCTGACCAAAGAGGTCGCGCGGCACTTGTTGCGGCGCCCGGTCGTGGGCATCGCGGCGGTCGCCAAGACTCCGGACGGCCGCTACGTGCTCATTCGGCGCAGCGACACGGGCGACTGGGCGATCCCGGGCGGCACGCTGGAGTGGGGCGAAACCCTGCGCACCGCGATCGAGCGCGAGCTGCGCGAGGAGCTCGGCACGACCCTCGTTTCACTCGGCGAGGTACTCGGTATCTACTCGAATCCCGATCGCGATCCACGCTTTCATGCGGTCACGATCGTGGTCGAAGCCACCGTGGCACCCCCGACGCTCGGTCCCGACAATCCCCTCGAAATCTTGGAGGTCCGCACCTTCAGCGAGCAGGAGCTCCCGCGCACTTTGTCGCACGGCATGACGGAGATGCTCGGCAGCGCCCGCGGGACGCGTGTATTCTGGGAGTGATGTCTCGGCTCGCCTGTCTTCGCTTCAGCGCGCTCGGCCTGTTCTGCTGGGCGCTCGGCGGGTGCGCGCTGCTCGGCGGCATCAAGGTCGAGCCGGTCGCGACTTCCTTTCAGAAGCCGAGCAACGTGGCGGCCTACATCGCGGTCAGCGACGGCAAAGAGCCGATTGACGAGCTGACGGCGGACAACTTCAAGATCTACGAGAACGAGCAGCCGATCGGCGCCGAGGCCAGCGAGCAGAAGCTGCTCGACAAAGATCAAGTCGCTTACCACCACGTGCTTTTGTTGGTGGATGTCAGCGGGCAGAGCGAGCCGAGCGCGACGGAAAGCTTGCAGAAAGGCATCGCGAACTTCGTCGACAAGGTGCGTCGCAGCGAGAGCGTCAGCGTGTTCGCCTTCGACGGCCGGCCCGGCGTGCGCTCGATCGGGGAATTTTCGCGCCAGGCGAGCGGCGGTGCGCCCGAGGCGCGCGCTCTCTCCGGCTTGGATTCGCAGGACTCGTCGCGTAACCTGAACGGCGCCGTCGTCGACGCGTTGAAGCAGCTCGACGAAAAGCTGTCGGCTTCGAGTAAGCCCGTGCGCGTCGGCACGCTCGTGATTTTCACGCGCGGTGCCGACCTCGCCGGCCGCGTCTCGAGCGACGCGCTGCACAAGGCCCTCTCCGACAGCAAATCCGACGTACTTGCCTTGGGTGTCGCCGAGGAAGCGGGCCCCACCCTGGGCGATCTCGGCAAGAGCGGCACGCTGCACGCCCAGAGCGCCGACAGCATCCCGATCGGCTTCGAAGAGATCGCGAGCCAGGTCGTCGCGCTCTACCAAAAGTACTACCTCTTGTCGTATTGCTCACCGGCGCGCGCCGGCAAGCGCCGGCTGCGCGTGGAGGTGAAGTACGCGGACGTGAAGGGCGCCGAAAAGCACGGCGATTTCACGGCCGACTTCGACGCGAGCGGCTTCGGCCCCGGTTGCAACCCCGACACGCTGCCGCATTTCAGCGGCCAATCGAAGAGCACGGCGAGCGAAGCCACGAGCGCTGCGAAGGCTTCGGCCAAGAGCGACTCGAGCTCGGCGAAGCCCGCCGGCAAGGCCGACAAACCCAGCACCAGCCCGCCGCCGAGCGACGACGACAACAACGTCGTGCCGCCGCCGAAGAAGCCCGGCTATTCTCAATAGAGAGCGCAGCGGTGACGGCGCCCCCCGACGAAAGCGTGGACGTGGTCGACGAGGAGCGCATCGTTCCGCACGGCACGCTCGAGATCACCTGGTTCGTGCGCAAGAACGACGATTGGCAGCACGTCTCGGAGTGGCCCGGCGCGAGCGTCGAGCGCCTGTCGGCGGGCGCGGGCACCGTCTGGCAGAACCGCACCGAGCTTCGCGTGCCACGCGGCACGCGCTTGATGCGCGTCGAGTCACAACCGCGACAGGCGCGCCCGCAAAGCCCGCTCGACTACCTCACGCGCGGCGCGAGCCAGCTGCCGCGGCGGGTGAGGCGCAGCTACTTCACGGTGGGGCCGAACGGCGCGCTCAAGGTGGCGCTCGAGCCGTGAGCGGACAGCTCCGCGGTCGGCTTCCCGGCGCTCATGCCCATCCCAATCTGATACACACCGATTGTGACGGCGAGGAAACACGCGGACTGCCGCGCTTTTAGGCCATATTCAGCGGACAATCGGGCGAGGGCCGCTGCGCCGTCCTTGGCGGCCTTGCTGGGGACATTTGCGACCCTTCAGACCGAGCGGGTTTGGCCGTTCCTCGGGGCATGGTTCTTCCGCTCGCCGTCAAAGAGGTTGCCGAGGGTCCCCCGATCAGTCGGCGGCCCTCCGCGGCGGCGCCCGAAGAGAAGGACCCGGACTCCGGGAAGCGAGCGGGCACGTATCAAGCCTCGATCTTGGTGGTGGACGACGAGCCGGACGTGCTGCGCGGCGTCTGTCGCTTGCTGCGCGCGCAGGGCTACACGGTCACCGCCACGCGCAGCGGCGTTGAAGCGACGCACTCGCTGCGCGGTCGTTCGTTCGACGTGATCGTGAGTGACATCAAGATGCCGGGCATGGACGGCATCCAACTCCTGCGCGAGGTGCGCGAGCGGGATCTGCACGTACCGGTCGTATTGATGACGGGCGAGCCGGCGGTCAGCACGGCCGTGCAAGCGCTCGAGTACGGCGCGTTCCACTATCTGACCAAACCGGTGGACGTGGCGGCGCTCGAGCAGACGGTCTCGCGCGCGGTCAGCATGCACCGGATGGCGCGCGTCAAACAGCAAGCCGCGGAGCTCCTCGGCCACGCGGGCGCGCTCGGCGGCGACCGAGCCGGGCTCGAGGCGAGCTTCGAGAAGACGCTGCACACGCTGTGGGTGGCCTTCCAGCCGATCGTCGACGCGCGCAAGAAAACCGTGTTCGGTTACGAAGCGCTGATGCGCAGCAAGGAGCCGAGCTTGCCGCACCCAGGCGCGGTGATCGACGCCGCGATGCGGCTCGGACGCCTCGAGGGGCTCGGCCGCTTGATCCGCGACTACGCCGCGCAGGCCATACCCGTCGAGCCGAACGGCATGCTGTTCGTCAACCTGCACATCACGGATCTGATGGACCCCGAGCTCACTTCGCCCGACGCGCCGCTCAGCAAAATAGCCAACCGCGTCGTGCTCGAGGTGACCGAGCGCTCTTCGCTCGACGAAGTGAAGGACGTGCGCGCGCGTGTCGCGGCCCTGCGCGAGATGGGTTACCGCATCGCGGTCGACGATCTGGGCGCCGGCTACGCGGGGCTCACCAGTTTTACGCTGCTCGAGCCGGAGATCGTGAAGCTCGATATGTCGCTCGTGCGCAACGTGCACGAAAACTCGACCAAGCAAAAGGTCATTCGCTCGATGACTGCGCTCTCGCAAGACATGGGCATGACCGTGGTCGCCGAGGGCGTCGAGACCGCGGCCGAACGCGACGCGCTGCTCGAGCTCGATTGCGACTTGCTGCAGGGCTTCTTGTTCGCGCGCCCGGGTCCGCCGTTTCCCGAGGTCACTTGGTAAAGGCGATGGGGGCCACGGACGACGAACCCCGCAGACCGCACGGCGGCGACCAGCCGCTCCTGGGCTCGCGCGCGCCGGGCCGCTCGCACATGGTCTCGATCTCCGACCACCCCGACGAGGAGGGCTTCTTCGAGGAGGCGCGCACCATGGATATCTCGGTGCGCAGCACCGATTTCGGAAGCCAGCCCACGCAGCCCGGCCGGGCCGATCGCGCCGTGCTCTTGCGCATGGACGGCGTGAGCGCGGGCCAGGTGATGGGCATCACGCAAACCCCATTTTCGATCGGCCGGCACCCGACCAACCAGCTCAAGGTGGACGACGACAGCATGAGTCGCTTTCACGCGCGCTTCGTGCGCGAGAGTGACGGCTTTTACGTCGAGGATCTGGAGTCGCGCAACGGCACCTTCGTGCAGGGCAAGCGCGTGCTGCGCTGCAAGCTGAACGACGACGACTGGGTGCAGTTCGGCTCGCGCGTCGCTTTCCGCTTCTCGATGACCGACGCACGTCAAGAGGGCCTGATGCGGCGGTTGTTCGAGTCGAGCACGCGCGACGCGCTGACCGGCGCCTACAACCGCATGCACTTCGAGGATCGCTTGCGCGCCGAGGTGGCGTTCGGCGCGCGCCACAACACCGATTGCGCGATCGTGCTGCTCGATCTCGACCACTTCAAGCGCGTGAACGACAGCCTGGGACACCAGGCGGGCGACGAGGTGCTGCGCCACCTGGCCGCGCTCGCGACGCGCACGCTGCGGGCCGAGGATATTTTCGCGCGCTTCGGCGGCGAGGAATTCGTGATCCTGCTGCGCGGCTCGTCGACCAAGGGCGCGGGGCGCCTCGCCGAGCGGCTGCGTGACTCGCTCGCCACGACGCCCGCTTCGTTCGACGGCGCGTCGATTCCGGTCACGCTGAGCGCGGGCTGCGCGGCGCTCAGCTGCTGTCAGAGCCCGACGCCCAACGAGCTCGTGGCCACGGCCGACCGGCGGCTCTATCGCGCCAAGGCCGACGGTCGCAACCGCGTCGTCGCCGCGGATTGACGGCGCGCCGGGGCGAGCGCTGCGCGCGCTGCGTGCGCCCTCAAAACTAGCGATTGCGCCTTTTTTACGGCGGGGCTAAAGGCGTGAGCAGCCTGCCATGCCGATCGACATCGAGATACTCAAGTCCGAACGCGACAAACTCAAAGAGGGGTTGCGCGAGGTGGAGGCGGAGCTCCGCAAGCTCGAGGCGGATCTGAAGATCCTGCGCCAGCGCGAGATCCAGACCAAGCGCGAGATCGAAGCCGTCGGCGTTTTGATCGACATCCGCGAGCCCAAGCCGGAGTGAGGCCGCGCGCGCGCCCTCAGAGCTTGGTTTCGCCCAGCTCGAGGATGCGCTTGAACTCGGCGGGGCTGGCCGGAACCACCGACAGCCGCGAGCGGCGGAGCAGGGCAAAGTCTTTGAGTTTGGCGTCGCTCTTGATCTCGCTGAGCGTGACGGCGCGCGCGAGCGGCTTCACCGGCACGAATTCGACGACCGACCAATCTTCGCCTTTGGCCGTCGGATCGGGATATGCCTCGCGCGAAACCTTGGCGACACCCACGATCTCCTTGCCCTCGTTCGAGTGGTAGAAAAAGACCGGGTCGCCCTTCTTCATCGCGCGCAGGTTGTTGCGCGCTTCGAAGTTGCGCACGCCGTCCCAGACCGTCTTTTTCTCGCGGGAAAACGTCTGCCACGAATACTTGAAGGGCTCGCTTTTGATGAGCCAATGCTGAGTCGCCATGAGTCCTCGCGAGCCAGCTTACTTGAACAACATCCCTCGAAACAGCGGCTAAAGAGCTAGGCCGCGAACTCACTCGACGGAGCGGAGCGAGCGCGCTACTGTGCCGGAGACTGCGTGTTGGTTACCGCATGAATTCCGTGCCCGAACAAGGGGAGCAGCATGAGCTGATCGGTTCGCTCCTGCGCGGAACCTATCGAGTGCTTCGCACACTCGATCAGGGTGGCATGGGCATGGTGTTCGAGGCCGAGCACACGCGGCTGCACCGCAAGGTGGCCGTCAAGGTGCTCGCCAAGCACCTCGCTTCGGACGAACAGGCGCTGGCGCGCTTCAATCGTGAAGCGGAAATCGTGAGCCACCTGCAGAGCCCGTACATCGTGCAAATCTTGGACTTCGACACGACCGAAGCGGGCGAGCCGTTCATCGTGATGGAGCTGTTGCGCGGCGAGAGCCTGTCGGCGCGGCTCGAGCGCGAAGGCTGCCTATCGATCGCGGAGGCCGCGCGCATCGCCTATCAAACCGCGACGGGCCTGTCCGTCGCGCACGCGAGCGCGATCGTGCATCGCGATCTGAAGCCCGGCAACATTTACCTGGTCGAGCTGCCCGGCCAGGGCACCATGGTAAAGCTCCTGGATTTCGGGATCTCCAAGCGTGCCGGCGTCGGGCGCAGCCTGACGGGCGAGTTCGACGTACTCGGCACGCCGGACTACATGGCGCCCGAGCAAGCACTCGGCAAAACCGCGAGCGTCGACCACCGCGGGGATCAATACGCGCTCGCGGTGATCGCGTTCGAGATGCTCTGCGGCCAAACGCCGTTTTTCGGCGAGAGCGTGATGGACGTGCTGCAGAAGGTCGCGTCCGAGCCGCCACCCGACATCACGCGCATCGCGCCCCAATTGCCGGTGGCGGTGAACGTCATTTTGCAGCGAGCGCTCTCCAAGGATCCCGAGGAGCGCTTCGACACGATCCTGACGTTTGCCACGGCCCTCTCCAGCGCCGCCGGCTGCTCGCTCCCGCCGCCGATGAGCGCGCTCGGTCTCGCCGCGACCGTGCCCGCTGCGTCGGACACGCCCACACCGGTGCCCGTCAGCCGCGAGCGCCCGGCCTCCGGCTCGCACAAGGTGCCCGACAAACGCGTCGCCCGCATCGCCACGGCCTCCACGCTCTCCGGCTCCAGCACGGTCTCCGACGTGCGCAACGCGCTCGATCTCGCGCACCAAGCCTTCGGCCTGGGGGATCTGAACTTGGCGGTGAGTTACGCGGAGCAGGCCATGCGCCTCGCCGACACCTTCGACACGGCCGAAGCCCGCGACATGATCAACGAGAAATCACCGCTGCTCGATCGCATTTTCGAGACGCGCATCGGCCGACTCACACAGCGCCTGACAGTCAAGAACGTGCCGTCGAGCGAAATGCTGCAAGTCTCCCCCGAGCAGGCGTTCCTCCTCTCGCGCGTCGACGGCGGGCTCACGGTGGAGGAAGCCGTCGATCTCTCGCCCTTGCCCCGCCGTGAAACGCTGCGCTTGCTGCTTGTGCTGAGCCGCGACGGGCTCGTCAGTATCGGCTGAGCGCTGGGCGTTTTTGGGGAGTAAAGGGGCTGCCCCGCGGCACTCGCGTGCACCAGTTTTGTGCGGCGCGGGCGCAGGCGCGGGGCGGGTTTGGTGGCGAATGAACGGTTGAGAGGTGGGGCGGGAGCGGGAGCGGAGTGAGCGGGTTCGGGAGTGAGCGGGTTGGAATGATCGGAGCGGGAGGGGT
>DASYCR010000225.1:0-6267 GCA_036500095.1 Polyangiaceae bacterium | reverse complement strand
CGAGCGCGCGATCGCGATGGGCAAGGTCGGCCGCGTGGAGGCCCAGGAGCTCAACCGTGACGAGATGCTCGCGCTGATCTTCTTGCCTGGCTTGTCGACCCGCGAATCCGCGGGTGATTTCAGCGGGCGCGGCGTGGGCATGGACGTGGTGAAGACCAACATCGGCAAGCTCGGCGGCGTGATTGACGTGCACAGCGAGAGCGGCATCGGCACCAAAATGACGATCACCCTGCCGATCACGCTGGCGATTGTCAGCGCGCTGTTGGTGCGCGCCTCCGGGCACACCTTCGCCATCCCGCTCTCGTCCGTGTCGGAGGCGATTACGTTCGAAGAAGGCGCCGTGCGCACGGTCGACGGACGCGAGGTGGTCACGCTGCGCGGCTCGACCTTGCCGCTCTGTCGCCTCGATCAACTGCTCGGTCTGGACGCACCGCACGGCGAGCTCGGTTCACGCCGCCGTTTCGTGGTGGTCGCCGCGCTCGGCAACCGCCGCTTGGGCTTGGTGGTCGACTTTTTGTACGGACAGGAGGACATCGTGATCAAACCCCTTGGCCGCTCGTTGGCCGCCGTGCGCGGCTTTTCCGGGGCGACGGAGCTCGGCGATCAACGCGTCGGCCTCGTGCTGGACGCGGCCGGCCTGATCGAGGAAGTCTTGCAGGGTGCGGCAGAAGCGCCGCGCCCGCTACTCGAGCGTCAAAATGGCTAATCTCAGCACAACCGCTCCGTCTCGCCTGGCGCGCCGCACGCAGGAACGCGGCCCCGTGCGCGAGTTTTTGGTGTTCACCTTGGCCAACGAGACCTACGCGGTCGACTTGACGCGCGTGAAGGAAATTCTGAGCCCGCCGCCGATCACGCGCGTGCCGCGGGCGTCGCGCGAAGTGCTCGGGGTGTGCAGCGTGCGTGGGTTGCTCGTCACGGTCGTCGACCTGCGGCGCAAGCTGCGCGTCGAAGAGCGTCCTCTGACGCGCCGCGCGCGCATTCTGTTGACCTCGTCCGGCGACGAGGAAACGTTCGGCCTGTTGGTGGACGAGGTGAAACACGTCGTCAGGCTCTCGTCGAGCGAGCTCGAGCTGGCGGCCGCGGCGCTCGGCGGCGACACGGCGGAGTACGTGATGGGCGTTGGGCGACCCGAGGGGCAGTTCCTGATCCTGCTCGACCTCAAAGCGATTTCGGTGAGCTGACGATGGCACTTACGAAGCAAGAACGCGCTGACGCGCAGAAGAGCCTGGTGGGCTTCGTGGTGGGCGACATCGCGTATGCCGTGCCGATCGCGCACGTGCGCGAGATCGTCAATCCGATCCCGCTCTCGCAGCTGCCGCACGCGCCGGCGGCGGTGGCCGGCGTGGCAGATCACCGCGGAGAGGTCGTGCCGATCGTCGATTTGCGCATACGCTTCGGGCTGCCGCCGACGCGCGACGCGCGCAAATGCAAATGGATCTTGATCGAGGTGGAAGGGCGAGGCGTGGGGCTGATCGTCGACCGTGTCACGGGGGTGTTCGGCAAGACGGGCGGCGACATTCGCGCCGCGCCCACGCTGGGCGCCGGCGACGACGTGCGCGGTATTTCCGGCGTGACCACCCACGACGGCATGCTCACGTTCGTCCTCGACACGGCCGAGTTCGAAGTCTTGACGAGACCCGTGCCCGCGCAGCTCCTGACAGGGTCTTTGGGGGGTATGCCGTGAGCGCCGAGCGCACGCTCGAGCAAGCGCTCGGCTCGTCGGATCCCGAGGAGCGGCGACAAGCCGTCTCGGAGCTCGCCGGCCGCGACTCCGAGCGCCGCCCGGCGCAGCTCTTGGCCGCGCTCGGCGACGAGGATTGGCGCGTGCGCAAGCAGGCGATCGAGGTCGCCAAGGCGCTGCCGTCGTCACCCGAACTGCTCGCGGCGCTCGTGCGCGCGTTCGAGCCGGGCGACAACGTCGGCTTGCGTAACGCCGCGGTCGAGGCGCTGGCGGCGTTCGGCACGGACGCGGTCGACGCCATCGCCACGCGCATCGCGAGCCTCGACGCGGACGGCAAAAAGCTGGCAGCCGAAGCGCTCGCGCGGACCGAGAGCCCGGCCGCGCTCGAAGTGCTCCGGCCGCTCTCTGCAGAACCGGATCCGAACGTGCAGGCCGCGGCGATCGACGCAATCGCTGCGGTGGGCGGCGCCTCCGCCGGGGAGGCCGTCCATATCCTGCGTCGCTTCCTGGATAGTGAGCAGGCTTTCGTGCGCTTGTCGGCGCTCGACGCGATCAATCGCCTCGGCGCGCGGCTGTCGTGGCCGGTGCTCGAGCGCTTGCTAGACGACCCGGTGCTCGAGCGTTCGGCGCTCGCGGCGGCGGGTCGCGCGGCGCACGCCGAGGCCTTGCCCACGCTCTTGGCCGCGCTCGATCGCTCACCGGGCGCGATCGTCAGCGCGTTGACGGCGCTCGTCGACTACGCGCGCGCCGCGGCGCAAAACCAGACATTTTTGCCGGTGCCTGAGCTGAGTCCGGGCGCGCGTGACAGCGTCTTGAGTTTTGCCGCTCTGGGGCAAGAGGATCTCGCGCTGCGCAAGCTCGGCTTGGTGGCGGGTGCCGTGCTCGGCCTCGAGCCCGTGGCACGGCTCGCCGCCGAGGCGCTTTCCGATCCTCGCCTGTTCGCCGACGCCGACGAGGCGCTCGGGTTCCTGGGTGAAAAGGCGCTGCCGGCCCTGCTCGAATGCGCCGCGCGCAGCGACGCGGACGCGTGCGCCGCGTGCATCGAGATCGCGGCGCGCCTCACCGGCGAGTCGAACCGAGAATGGGTGGTCAACCAGATCCGGAGCTTGATGCAATCGGGCGCGCCGCAGATCGTGCGGGCGGGCCTGGGCGCGATCACCGCTCTAGGTGACGAAGCGAGCCTCGCGCGCGTCGCGACCTGGCTCGAGCAGGAAGACGTCGCGAGCGCGGCCGAATCGGCGCTGGCCGCGCTCGCTGAACGCTACCCGGAGGCGGCTCGCGCGCTCGCTCGTGAAGCGACCGCAGACGGACCGCGCTGCTACGCGGCGGCGGTGATCCACTCCGCCTCGAACGCCCCGATTCGCGGCTCCGTGGCGGACGACGTCGCGTTCTTGACCGCGCTCTTGTCGCATCAAGCGCCGGCGGTCCGCCGCGCTGCTCTCGGTGGTCTCGGCAATAGCGAGAGCGCACTCGGCGTGGAAGCCGCAGCCTTTTCGCTGACTGACGAAGAGCCGGCCGTGCGCTACGCCGCGGTGCAGACGCTGGGCAAACTGCGCGCCGCGGATGGCTCGCGTCCAGGCCTCGCCAAGCTACTCGAGCTGGTGCAAAGCTCGGACGATCAGGAATTGATCGCGTCGTCGCTGCGCGCGCTGGGGGAGAGCGGCGATCACGCGGCGCTGGCCGTGCTTCGCCCGCTCGTGCGCACGGGGTCCCCGATGGTTGCCGTCTCGGCGATCGAAGCCCTAGCGCGCGTGCCGGATGCGCGCCGGGTCGAGGGCCTGCTCGAGGGGCTTTCGCATCCGGAAGCCGAAGTCGTGAAGGCGTCGATTCTCGCGCTCGGGGACGCGCCGGATCCGCGCATCGTCGCGCACCTCGGCGCGTGTCTCGATCACGAGGCGTGGGACGTGCGGCGCCTGGCGGCCGACATGCTCGGGCGGGGCGCCAGCGAGACGGCCGAAGCGCTGCTTCGGGCGCGTCTCGTGAGCGAGGACAATCCGATCGTGCGCGACGCGCTGACCCGCGCGCTGGAGGGTGGGGGGACGCGGCACACGCCGGCTCCGCCGCGCATGGGGAGCCTCCGCCCGCGATGAGCTGGCGCGCATCAGGTGAGCCGCGCGCGCGGCTCTCAGCCGAGGAATTTCGACTGTTGCGCGACCTCGTCTACGAATACGCCGGCCTTTCGTTCGAAGAAGAGGCGACGTTCCTGTTCGATCGCAGGCTCGGGGAGCGCCTCGAGGCCCTGAGCCTCCCCAGCTTCAACGCTTACTACAAGTATCTCCGCTTCAACGTGCGGGGCCCGGCCGAGATGGAAGAAGTCGTCGAGCGGCTGACCACCAAGGAGACGTACTTTTTCCGCCAAGAGTATCAGCTTCGCTCATTTTCCAAGGAGCTCTTGCCGCTACTAGCCAGGCGAAACGATGACAGTAGGCGGCTCTGCATCTGGAGCGCGGGCAGCTCGACCGGCGAAGAAGCGTACACGTTGGCGATCCTGGTTCGCGAATCGGGACTATTCGCAGATTGGGACGTCCGCATCGTGGGCAGCGACATCTGCAAAGGGTGCGTGACGACGGCGCGGCGCGGCGTTTATCAGTCGAATTCATTTCGCACCACGCCTGAAGGGATGCGCAGTCGCTACTTCCGCGAGGCGAGCGACGGCGTGCACGTCTCAGAAAGCGTCAAGCAGTTGTGCCATTTCGGCCAGTTGAACCTGCTCGACAGCGGCCGCGCCAGCATGGTCGGGCGTGTTGACGTCATTTTCTGCAGAAATGTGCTGATCTATTTCGACCTGCGCTCTCGCCGCCGCGTGATCGACAACTTGTACGAGCGGCTCCTGCCCGGGGGCTATTTGCTGCTCGGCCACTCCGAGTCGCTCTTGAACCTCTCGACCGCCTTCGAGCTGGTACACTTGCGAGAGGATCTCGTGTACAGAAAACCGCTGACCACCGAGCGCTGGGACAGCACGAACCGTCGATGACATCGCCTATGACGCAACCGCCGCTGCGTGTGCTCGTCGTGGACGACTCCGTCTTCAATCGACGGAGCTTGACCGAGATCTTGGTCTCGAACTCGGAGGTGGAGGTCGTCGGTAAGGCGGCTGACGGCGAGGAAGCCCTGCGCCTGGTGAACCTGCTCAAGCCGGACGTGATCACGCTCGACCTCGAGATGCCGCGCATGGACGGCTTCACCTTCTTGCGCATCTTGATGACGAAGATGCCCACGCCGGTGATCGTCGTCTCGAGCTACAGCCAGAAAGAGAACGTTTTCAAGGCTCTGGAGCTCGGCGCCCTGGATTTCGTCGCCAAGCCCGACCGCTACAGCGATCCCGATCTGACCGCCATCCGCGACGAGCTCGTGCAAAAGGTGCGCGTCGCTCGCAGCGTGCGTTTGAGCCCGGCGGTGCCCGCGCGGCGCGTGGTCGAGCCCTTGCCGCCGTCCGCGCCGGTCTCGCCGCGTACGGCACTCGCGCTGGTCCCGCCCCGCTACGTGGTAGCGATCGCGTCGTCCACGGGCGGCCCGAGCGCGCTGATGGAAATTTTTTCGCGCTTGCCCGATCGCGCGAAGTTCGCCGTCCTGATCGCGCAGCACATGCCGGACAAGTTCACGCGCACGTTCGCGGAGCGCCTCGATCGGCGGAGCGCGCTGCGCGTGAGCGAAGCTCAAGATCAGGATACGGTGGGAGAAGGCACCGCGTTCGTCTGCCCCGGCCGGCAATGCATGGAGCTCGAAATGCCTCCCCGCGGCGCGCTGCGCTTGCGCGTGGTCGCGCCGGACGAGCGCGATCGCTACGTGCCGAGCGCGGACCGCTTGCTCACGAGCGTGGCCCGCGCCGTCGGCCGTCGCGCGATCGGCGTCGTGCTCACCGGCATGGGCGACGACGGCGTGCAGGGCGCGCGCGCGATCCTCGACGCGGGCGGCATCGTGGTCGCCGAGAGCGAGCTCACGGCCGTCGTGTACGGCATGCCCGGCTCCGCCGTACGCGCCGGCGCCACCACCATGAGCCTGCCCCTGAACGATATCGGGGACTGGATGGCGAAGCTCTAAGGGCCCGCGAAATCCCCGGCAAGCTCGCGCATGCGCGCGGCCTGCGGGCTCTCCGGAAAGCGTCGCACGAAGCTGCGTGCGCGAGCCACGGCAATTTGACGGGAGCCGAGTTGCAAGAGCGCGTCGATTGCGAGCGCGGCGCGCTCCTCGCTCAGTTGGCCGCGTGGATAGTCCGAGTCGGCTCGTTTTAGAATTTGCAGCGCCTGCGCGGCGTTCCCTGAGCGGAGTGCGTCGCGGGCCGCGAGAACGCTGACGCTTTCGTTGGGAGTATTCGCCAGCGCTACCGCGTTCGGAGTGTTCGCACTGCTCGGAGTGTTCACAGTATTGGCAGTGCTGGCAATGCCCGCCGCACTGCGCTCTGCTCGCGTGCCTCGCAGCGAGGCGCTGCTCGGCTCGGCCGCGCCTGTTTCAGCCGAAGCGGGCTCAGGCGCGACGGGCTCGGCCGCGACCGGTTCAACCGCGGCCGCGGGCGCGCTCGGGATCGACCCGGGCCTCGAGAGCGTTGCAAAAGCTACGACGCTTGGCTGCGCGGTCGCTTGCGGCCC
>DASYCR010000224.1:0-7746 GCA_036500095.1 Polyangiaceae bacterium | reverse complement strand
GAGATGCTCGGCAACTTCAGCTTCGGGGATTATTTCAAGGAAGAGGCGATCGTGTTCGCGTGGGAGTTCTTGACCAAAGAGCTCTCGATCCCCAAAGAGCGCATGATCTACACCTACTTCAAGGGTGAGCAGGGTGTTCCGGAAGACACCGTGGCGCGCGACCTCTGGCGCAAGGTGACCGGCTTCGGGGAGGACCGCGTGCGCGGCCTCGGCATGTCCGACAACTTCTGGCAAATGGGCGACACCGGGCCGTGCGGTCCTTCGAGCGAGATCTATTTTTGCAACGGGCCGAGCGTGGACTTGAACAGCTTCGGGGAAGAGCAAACGCCCGAAGGCATCGGCTGGATGGAAATCTGGAACCTGGTTTTCATGCAGTTTGCCCGCAGCATCGCAGCGAACGGCGCGGCCAAGCTCGATCCGCTGCCGGCGCCCAGTATCGACACGGGCGCCGGACTCGAGCGGCTGTCGTGCGCCGTGCAAGGCAAGACCAGCAACTACGAGACAGACCTCTTGCGCGCGCTCGTCGACCGCGCCGCCGAGCTCAGCAAGAAGCGCTACGGCGGCAGCATGGCGCCCGACGACGTGTCCATGCGCGTGATCGCCGACCACGCGCGCACCACGGCGTTTTTGATCGCGGAGGGCGTGATGCCGGATCGCACCGCGCGGCCGTACGTGCTGCGGCGCGTGATGCGCCGCGCGATTCGCCACGGGCATCGCCTCGGTATCGAGCAACCGTTTTTGCACGAGGTTGCGCTCAAGGTCGTGGACTTGATGGGCGAGCAGTACCCGGAACTCTACGAGCGGCGCGATCACATCGTGGCCGTCACGGAAGGGGAAGAGCTGCGCTTTCGTCAGACCATCGAGCGCGGCCTCTTGCTGCTCGAGGAGCGCTTCGACGCGCTCACGCGCGAGGGCAAGCGCGAGCTCTCGGGCGCCGACGCATTTCAGCTCTACGATACCTACGGCTTTCCGCTCGACCTCACGCACGTGATCTGCAGCGAGCGCGGCTACACCGTCGACGACGCCGGCTACGAAGCGGCGCTGAAAGAAGCCAAAGAGCGCTCCGAGTTCAAGGGCATGGAACACGCCGTCGAAGGCGTGTACCGCGAAGCGCTCGCTCACGTCCCGGGCGGCGCGGTGCGCTTCACGGGCTACGAGCGCGACGCGGATCAAGCCGAGCTCAAGGCGATCGTCAAAGGTGGCCAGCTCGTCGACAGCGCGTCGGAAGGCGATGAGGTCGAGCTCGTGCTCGACAAGACGCCTTTCTACGGCGAGGCCGGCGGCCAAATCGGCGATCGCGGCGTCGCGCGCACGGCGAGCGCGCGTGTCCTGATCGAGGACACCCAAAAGCCGGTCAGCGGCTTGGTCGCACATCGCGGGCGCGTCGAAGCGGGCAGCTTGAACGTCGGCGAATCGCTCGAGCTCGTCGTCGACGTCGAGCGCCGTGAGCGCATTCGCCGCAACCACTCCGCGACGCACCTCTTGCATTGGGCGCTGCGCACGGTGATCGGCGGCCACGCCCAGCAAAAGGGCTCGCTGGTGGGGCCCGATCGGCTGCGCTTCGATTTTACGAGCGGCCGCGCGCTCACGCCCGCGGAGCTCGCGCAAGTCGAAGACCTCGTGAACCAGCGCACGCTCGGCAACCACGCCGTGCGCACGGAAGTCCTCAGCATGGAAGAGGCGCGCAAGCGCGGCGCGATGATGATCTTCGAGGAAAAATACGGCGACGTCGTGCGTCTATTGACGATGGCCGAATCGACGGAGCTGTGCGGCGGTACGCACGCGCGCGCCACGGGCGACATCGGCCTGTTCAAGATCACCGGCGAGCAAGGCGTCGCGGCCGGCGTGCGTCGCATCACCGCCGTGACGGGCGAGGGCGCGCTCGCCTACTTGCGCGATCTGGAGGCGTCGCTGCTACGCGTCGCGAACCTCGCCAAAGCCACGCCGGCGAACGTCGCGGAAAAGGTGGAGAAGCTCACGACCCGCGAGCGCCAGCTGGAAAAGCAAATCGACGAGCTCGAACGCAAGCTGGCGACCGGCGCGGGCGGCGGCATCGACGCGCTGCTCGCTTCGGCGCGCGAGATCGCGGGCGTCAAGGTGCTCGGCGTGCGCAGTCAGGTGAGCGATCGCGGCGCGCTGCGCGAGCTTGCCGAACAACTGCGCGACAGGCTCGGTCCGAGCATCGTGCTGGTCGGTTCAGTGGCGGAAGGCAAAGCGCAGCTCGTGCTCACCGTCGCGAAATCCCTGAATGATCGCTTCAAAGCGGGCGAGCTGATCCGTCCCATCGCCGGCCTCGTCGGCGGCTCGGGCGGCGGACGCCCCGACATGGCCCAAGCCGGCGGCACCGAAATCGCCAAGCTCGACGAAGCGATCGAAGCGATTTATCGCGGCGTGGCCTGACGCCGCGGCAAGCCTGAGCGAAGGCCGCACCAGTTTTGGCGGGAATTTCACAAGAAAAAACCTACAGCTCGAGTCTCGCGACGAATGCTTCGATCGTGCCGGTAGGATCTTTGCCCCAGCCGGCGAGCACGGAGCCGTCCGCCGAGACGCCGCTGACCCGGAGCGGTTGCCAGCCGTCGAGCGTCGCACCCTGGGCGATCAAAGCGTCGATTAGCGCGCGCATGCCGTGCTTGGCGTCCCAGATCATGGCGCGTCCGTCGTCATCGTAGAGGCTGATCGTCGAGCTCTGCCCGGCGATCAGGGAGCCGTCGGCGCTGACGGCGAATGCTGCGCAATGGCTATCCCCCGGCAGAGTTCCGAGATCGTCGAGTCCAGCGCTTGTCCAGCGCACGGCGTGGGCGCTCGTGTCCCAGTTGAAAGCCTCGCCGACGATCACGGTGCCGTCGGAGTTCGTCGCGTGCGCGCTCGTGTATTGGAAGCCGGGGCCGGCCGCAAGCGAGGCGGGGTCGGCGCTGCCCGTGCCCCAGCTCGCAGCGTTGCCGAATTCGCCGGCCGTGGGCGCGACGTAACCCACGATCACGCGCGCGTCCGCGCTGATGCCTTCGGCTCTACCCTGCCCGACCTCTTGCATGCCGAGGGCCGTCCAGCGAAACATGTAGTCGACGGTGTCCGTATTGCTGTACGCAAAGCCGACCACGACCGCCCCGTCGCCGCTGATACCGGTGACGTAGCCGTTGTTACGCATGGGCGCGATACCCAGGTTCGAGAGCTGTAGGTCTGCGGCCCAGCGCACTGGGTGTTCCAACGTATCGGACGAGTCGCCCGCGATGAACGTGCCGTCCGCGTTCACGGCCGCCGCCTCGCTCTCGCCGTTCGCGGTGGATAGAAAGCCGAGCGGCACATATCCCGTCTCGCGCGTCCAACGAAACCCCTGCCAGTCGAAGGTCGGAGCGAATTGAAGACTGCCGACCACGACTTGGCCGTCCGCGCTGATCGCTTGGGCGCGGCTCCGGCTCGCGCCCAGCGCGACGCCCAACGACTCGAACGAAGGCAGCTCGCAGAGTGCGCCTATGAAACCGTTCACGCACTTGCAAAGTGTTTTGGCCATGACGGGGAAACAGCTTCCGCCGTTTTGGCAGGGGTTGGGCAGGCAGGGATCGCTGGTCGTCGAACCGCCGCTGCCAGCCTGGCCCGCCGCGCCGGACTGCCCCGACGCACCGCCGCCGCTCGCACCCGCGCCGCCCCCGACGTTTACGCCGGCCTGGCCGCCGAGCCCGCCCAAGCCTCCCGCATGAGCTCCCCCTTGCGCGGGCACGCCTCCGCTGCCTCCACTTGCGCGCGAGCCGCTTCCGCCGCTGCTCACCGGTGGAAACGGGCTGCGACGCGGACTCGACAGCGCGTCGAGCTCCTCACGAGCTCCGCAGCCGGCCAGGGCGATACCGATTGCAACGAGCGTGGACGAGCTGCGCGACACGGAGTGCAACAATAGCTTGATACGCTGCTGTGACAATCGAGTTGCGCTCTCCCACTGACTTGGCATGCATCGCGGCTACGTGCGCGCTAGTTTACGGCCACCGGCGCCGGTGCCGGCAGTCCGCGATCCATCCGCGGAAACCCCCAAAATACGGGCTCCGGCACGAGCTCGACGCCGAAGCGCTCGAACACGGTCGTGCGAATACGCCGCGCGAACGCGACCACGTCGCGGGCCTTGGCGTCGCTGCGCGCGACGAGAGCGAGCGCGTGTTTTTCGGAGAGCCCCACGCGGCCGTCGTTCATGCCGCGACTGAAGCCCGCGTGTTCGATCAGCCAACCCGCGGACAGCTTGATGCGACCGTCGCTTTGCGGGAAGCGCGGCACTTCCCCTTCGCCGTCCGCGCGGAAGGAGAATTTCGTGAACTCATCCTGGCTGAGCAGGGGGTTCGTGAAGAACGAGCCGCAGCTGCGCGTGTTCGGATCGTTCGCGTCGATCAGCATCGATTTGGAACGGCGCAGCGCGAGTACGGTCTCGCGCACGTCGGCGAGTGAGGGCTTGACGTGGCCGCGCGCGCGCAGCTCTCGCTCGAGCTCCGCGTAGGCGATCTTGGGCGCGGCGTTCGGGCGCAGCCGAAATACGACCTCGCTCACCACGAAACGCTCGGGCTCCTCGCTCTTGAAGTAGCTGTCGCGGTACGCGAAGCGGCACTCGGCGTTCGAGAACACCACTTGGTTGCGATAGCTGCGGTCGAGCGCGACGACGCGCACGATGCTCTCGCTCACGTCTTGCCCGTACGCGCCGACGTTCTGAATCGGTGTCGCGCCCACCCGGCCGGGAATGCCGCTCAGGCATTCCAAGCCCTGAAAACCCTGGCGAACCATGTCGGCGACGAACGCGTCCCAACTCTCGCCGGCCGCGACGCTCACCTCGATTTCGTTGCCGCGCAGGCTCGTGCGAACGCCGGAGAGCGCGTTGTCGAGCACGAGCCCGGAAAATCCGGCGTCGGCGACGACGATGTTGCTGCCGCCCCCGAGCACACGGAGCGCATGACCGCCCGCGTGCGCCCAATCGAGAGCGGCTTGCAGATCCGCCACGCTCGTCGCCTGCGCGTAGTAGCGGGCCGGGCCGCCGACACCGAGCGTGGAGCGTGTGCTGAGCTCGACCTCCGTCTCGATGCGCACGGGCCTACGCTAACACGCCGGCACCCGCCTAGCGCGAGTGCGGCTTTTTCTTGTGAGCGGTAGCGGCCTTCGCCAAGCCCGGTCGAGGGGCTTCGTCCGGTTCGACGACCCCCGATTTCGAGCGCGAGCGCGAGCTCATGAAGCGCTTGGCCTCCGCACTCATTTCGACTTCCATCAGGCCCGCGGCTCTGAGCGCATCGGCGAGCGCGACGCTGCGGTCGACCAGGCTCGCGTGTGAATTGAGCAGAACCATCCGCGAGCCCTGCACCGTGCACAGGCCACCGGCGAACGGGCCACCCCGAAATGCCCGTGAGCGAACGGCGAGCCCAGCCCGCGCCGCCACGCTCAGCAATTCGTCGAATAGCCGTGAATGCACCGTCACAATTTACCCCGCTTGCGGGCGGTTCGGATCGCCGCCCTGGAATCCCTCGTGAATACCGGGCTTTCATCGACCCGGGGGGCCGTGCTATTGCCTCCGGCTTGGAAGGTGTCCTGCCGACAGGCGGGAGCGATGTGCGCTTCCCCGGAGGCACTTTCAGGCAGTGAGAACAGTCCGTTCTCTCCCATAACCGAAAGAAGTAGACAGCGTATGACGTTCACCGAAGCCGCGGCGCAGGTACTGCGCCTCGTAGGCAAACCACTCCATTACAAAGAAATTACCGACGTCGCGATCGAGAAGAATCTGCTCAGTCACGTCGGCAAGAGTCCCGAAGTCACGATGGGCGCGCGGCTCGCGGCGCTCGTGAAGAAGGGCGACAAAGAAAATCCACTCGTGCGCATCAAGCCGGGCGTCTTTGCCCTGCGTGAATGGGATCAAGCCACGATTGATCAGGGGCTCTTGGATCGCACGCCCGCGCTCGAGCGCTTGGCCACCCAAGGTTACGCGGGCGAACCCGAGCCGGAAGAGGGCGCGGAAGACGCGTCGTCTGGCGAGGCGGCGTCTTCGCCGGTCGCCGCGCACGTGCGCTTCGAGGACGAGGAGGGCGCGCTGCCCCGCGACGAAAGCGAGCGTGAGCGCGCACAGCTCGCCGCGCACGCGACCGAGCTGTTCGCCTCCGAGGACGACGACGACGAGCCGATCTTCGGCGGAGCCAGCGAGGAAGAGCCCGCCGTGGGCGACGCCGCGGGTCCTGGCGCGGGCGGTCGCCGGCGCCGGCGTCGCGGTCGCGGCCGTAGCCGCGGCGACGAGCGTGGCGACGATTTGCCGACGTATACCGTGTCCGATGCGCCCGCGGATTTGCCCGAGGTCGGCGCGCAAGAGGGCGCGCCGCGCGAGGCGGCCGCGCCGCGCGAAGCGGCCCCGCGCGACAACGAGCGTCAGGATCGCGGGGATCGCGGGGATCGCGATCGGGGCCCGAGCCGACGCGACGATCGCGATCGCGACCGCGACAGGCGCGACGATCGCGATCGCGATAGGCGCGACGCACGCCCGGACCGCGGTGGTCCGATGGAAGATCTCGTCGGCCGCGAGTTGGCCGATTCACTCGAGTCGCTGCTGGGCACGTTCGATCGCGGTCGGGGACCCGTGGCGATCCAGACGGCCGTCGAGGCCGCGCAGCGTCGCGGTCGGCTCTCGGGCGATCAGGCGGCCAGCGCCGGCTTGTTCTTGGCCGCGGCGCGCGCCGACAATCTGCGCAGCGCTCAGCGCGGCATGCGTCCGCGCTTCCGAGTATCCGGCAATCGCCTGGCGCTCACGGAGTGGCAGCTCGACGGCGAGTTGATGCGGCTCGAACGCGATCTGCTGGCCACGGCCGATCGCTACCGCGACGCGGTTCGTCGTTCGATGGCGCGCACGCTGCAGGATCTATCGCACCGCGGCCTGGGCGAGCTGGTGACCTTGGTGCTCGAGCACCTCGGCTTCAGCGAGCTCGGCCAAGTCCGTCGACCCGGTTCCCACGGCGCGGAGCTGCATCTGTCGGGCAAGGCGCGCAGCGCCGCCGGCGAGCTGAAAACCGCGATCGTCGTGCGCCGTGACGGCCGCGAGGTCGGCCGCGAGCGCGTCACCGAGCTGCGCGGCGCGCTTCATCACTACGGCCCCGCGCAGGCCGGCATGATCATCACCACCGGCCAGGTACTGAGCGGAGCGCGCGAAGAAGCGCTCGCGCCGGGCGCGGCGCCGGTCAGCGTGATCGACGGTCTCGGCTTCGCCAAGTTGTGCGAGGAGCACGCGGTCGGCATGACCACGACCCGCGTCGAACTCCCACTCCCGGATCTGGAGCTATTTGACGCTTTGCGCTGAGCTCACTTCGACTTGGGCCCGTGAGGCCGCGGTCACGCTCGTCGCGCTCGCCTGCGGGGCGGCTTGCGCGTCGCCGCCTCCGCCCTCGCAGTTTCCGAATGCGCGCGTCGCGCTCGACCGCATGCGCGCGACCTACGCTTGCAGTCGAGCTCTGACCAGCGAAGCCAAAATCGACTATTTCGGCGACGCGGGCCGGATTCGCGCCGATCTCTTGTACCGCCTGGAAGTGCCGAGCCGCTTGCGCTTCGACGTGGTGAGCAAGTTCGGCGCGACGCTCTCCACGCTCACCGCCGACGGGCGCGAGTTTTCGCTGCTCGATCTGCGCGCTCACCAGCTCCTGCACGGTCCCGCGAACGCCTGCAATCTCGCTCGCTTCACGCACGTGCCGGTGCCTCCGACCGCGCTCGTGCAGCTCTTGCGCGGCGAGGCGCCGGTGCTCGTGCACAGCGAAG
>DASYCR010000223.1:0-3140 GCA_036500095.1 Polyangiaceae bacterium | reverse complement strand
CGCCGACCTCGCTCTGCCGCTCGCGCTCGACGAATCGCTGTGCGGGCTCAGTCCAACGCAGGCAGAAGCGCTCTGGGACCATACGCCGAATCTGCGCGCGATCGTGCTCAAGCCCATGCTGCTTGGCGTCTGCGCTTGTCTCGACCTCGCGCAACGCGCAACGCTGCGAGGTCTGGCGATCGTGCTCTCACACACCTTCGACGACCGCGTGGCACTGGCTTTGAGCGCCGCGCTCGCGCTCGCCGTGGGCTCGCCCAACGTTGCGCACGGACTCGACCTCGCCGGCGCCCGCTTCGCCGGCCCGCCGCCGCTGGGGTTTGGTCGTGCGACCCTCGAACCCTGGGACGAGCCAGGTTTGGCTGTCTCCTGCGAGCGCCCATGACATTTTCCATCTTCGACGCCGCAGCCGAGCAGCCGCACGCCGAGGCCCTCACGTTCGGCGAAGAGCGCCTCACGTATCAGGCGCTAGCCGAACGTGTCGCCGGTCGCGTGCTCGAGTTCCAAGCCCTGAGTATCGACGCGAACGACTCAGCGCCCGTCGCGCTGGTTTGCGATTTGAGCTCGTCGTGCTTCGAGTGGCTGTACGCGCTGCTCGCGCTCGGCGTCCCGATCCTCCCACTTCACCCGCGGCTGACCGCGCCGGAGCGCCAACGCTTGATCGAGCAAGCGCGCGCGCGCGTGGTGCTCGAACCGGCGCCGCAGCGCACGGCCGCCCGCAGGTTGCCCGGACGGCTTCCGGTAGTCGCCGACGACGCGCTGCTCGCCTGCGTCCCGAGCTCGGGCACCTCCGGCTCGCCGAAGCTCGTACGCCTGACGCACGGCGCGTTCCTGGCGTCCGCATGCGCCGACTCGGAAAACATCGGGCAATTGCCGTCCGATCGGGCTCTCTTGTGCTTGCCCTTGTCGCACGTGGGCGGGCTCTCGATCGTGACGCGAGCCCTGCGCGCCCGCCGACCGATCGTCGTCTTTGCTCCCGCTGCCGGTGGCCTCCTAGGCTCGCTCTCCGCACTCGCGGAATGTGTCACGCGCGAACGCATCTCGCTGCTCTCCCTGGTCCCGACGGTCCTCGAGCGACTTATGCAGAGCGAGCCCGACTGGCAGCCGCCCGCGAGCTTGCGCGCCGTGCTGCTCGGGGGCGCCGCCTGCTCCCCCAAGCTCTATGACCTCGCGCGGGATCGTCGCGTCCCGGTGTTGCCGAGCTATGGGCTCACCGAGAGCGCGTCGCAAGTGGTGACTCACCGCTACCCAGCGCGCGCGCGCAGCGCCGTTCGCAGCGGCGTCGTGAGCAGCGGCTTTCCGCTGCGGGGCGTGGAGCTTCGCATCCAGGGCGATCAGATCGAGCTGCGCGGGCCCATGTTGTGTTCCGGTTATGTGGGCGAAGCGTCTCCGTTCGACGCGCGTGGTTGGTTCAAGACGCGCGACCGCGGCGAGTTCGACCCGGAGCAAGGTCTGTACGTTCTCGGGCGCTCGAGTGAGCTCATCATCACCGGCGGAGAGAATGTCGACCCCGTCGAGGTCGAGCACGCGCTCGGCGCGTTTCCCGGTGTCGAGGCCGCGTGTGTGTTCGGCGTGGATGACGCGACCTTCGGACAAATCGTGGCGCTCGTACTCGAGAGCGACGACCCGACTTCACTTGTCCCGAGCTCGCTCGTTTCATTTTTGGAGGAGCGACTCGCTTCGTTCAAGCTCCCGCGTCTGTGGACCGCAGTTGCGCATTTGCCGCGCCTGTCCTCCGGCAAGCTCGACCGAGCCGGCGCGCGCAAACTCGCCGAACCGTCCCTGCGACCCATCTCGCGTGGCGTATAACCCCCAAGGGTTTTCTAACTGGTCGGCCGATTGCGAGCAGGGCCGGCAAACTCCGGCGAAACGCGCCTCTAGGTCGTCAGAGACGCGAGCACGCATGGGTAAAAAATTATGCCGGCAGCGTCCACGTTTGGCCGCGAACGGGGCGTTGCTCCACGAGCGATTTTAGAGAGCGTGTTTCGGCAGCGGTCGCTCAAACAAGAAGCTGAGCCTCGGAAAATCTGACCCGCATCCGCGCCACCATGAAACCGATTTCAGGGGTTGCATCGCGTGACTCCGCGCTACAATTCTTGCTGGACTCGCTAGCCCTACCTGAGGTTAGCTGCCAAACCACTTGACCCGTCCCCGCGACACCTTGACGTACAGCCACGATGCGCGCGACCCGGGGGTTTGCGCCGCAAACGGCTGGAGCTGGTTCACGCTACGCGCACTGTTCGCAACGGGCCGTTTCGCCGCGATGCTTGGACTTACGTTGCTCGCGGGTTGCCCGGGCAACCTGGAGAACGCCGACAAGTTTCCGTCGAAAAACGAAGGGATCAGCGTCGACGGGTCCATCAACTGTGACATCAAGGACGTGTTCAACCGCAACTGCGGTTCCTCGCTGTGCCATGAAGCAGGCGGCATGCCCGGCGGTAACCTCGCCTTGGCGGATAGCAAGACAACCATCGTGGACGTGGACGCCAAGTTGATCGACCAGTGTGCGGCACATGCGGCCTGCCCAGAGTGTCCGGTCGGCTGCCCTAAGGGCGACAAGTATGTCGATACGCAGAATCCAGCCAACAGTTGGCTCTTACACAAGATCGAGCAATCAGGTGACGACACGTTGTGCGGCGATTGGATGCCTGATCTCCCGGGCGGCCCGAACGCGATGCCGCCCTTGGATCTTGCCTGCATCAAAGCCTACATCCAGAATGCGCAGCCCCGCGATGGCGGCGCGGTGAGCTGTGCGGGCAGCGGCGGCACTACCGACGGCGGCGGCGGCACGAGCGCGACGGGGAGCGGTGGTACGGCGGGTACTCAGTAAATGTTGATACGCCTGTCGCTCACGCGGCGCATCGTTCCGTGGTTGTTCAGCGCGCTCGCTCTCGAGCTCGTCAGCGCTCCCGCGTTGGCGCGGCCCAAACCCGCCGCGGCCAAGGCCAAACGCCGGATCGCCGTCGGCGCGTTCAGCGGGCCGAAGAGCGACGCGGCGCGCAGCGCCGTGCTCGAAACGCTGAAGGGCGAGGACGAGTACGACGTCACGGACGCCAGCGACGTGGCCGCCGACGCTGACGACAAGAGCTACGCCAAAGCGAGCCGTTCCCTGCGCGTCCAGGCGATCGTCACGGGCGCCCTCA